>JAZADA010000508.1:0-15117 GCA_036124135.1 Planctomycetota bacterium
CCAGCGTATTTTCTACACGCGTGATGGGAAAAGTCGCACCCGCCAGGGAGTGGGCGTGGAAGGTCACGAGGGGCAGTTTCTATCGATGCTGGCTCAATCCCGAGTGAAGCCTGATTACCCCATGAAAGTTGGCGGTGGTGACTTCACCGTGATGGACCTGGTGCGGCATGAGCAAAGTTCCTGCCGTGCAGGTACGGAGCTGACGTTCAAGCTGATTGGACTGGCACACTACTTGCCATCTGATGCGAAATGGGAAAATGACCTGGGTGAAAAGTGGGACATGGAACGACTGATTGCGGAAGAACTAAAACAGTCTGTGATTGGATCCGCTTGTGGGGGCACGCATCGCCTGCTGGGATACAGTTACGCGGTTCGTAAACGTGAGCAGCGTGGTGAGCCCATGACTGGGCAATGGGCGAGAGCCAAGCAATATGTCACCGATTTTCACGACTACACATTCCGGTTGCAGAACGAGAACGGTAGTTTCAGTGCCAATTGGTCTGAAGGTCGTGGAGATTGGGGCAATATTGATCGGCGCATGGATACCACGGGACATACGCTCGAGTGGATGGCATTTTCGCTCCGACCCGAGCAGCTTAAGGACCCCCGGGTTGTCAAGGCAGTCGCCTACCTGTCGAAGCTGATGTACGAAAACCGTGGCCATGAATGGGAGATAGGTCCTCGCGGTCATGCCCTGCATGCCCTGGCGATTTATAACCAGCGCATGTTTGGTGCGGGGCCCGGTTATCAGCCGGCTGCGGTCGTGGGTAAGATTTCCAGCGCCAGCCAAGACTAATGAACCGGGGAATGGATAACTCGGTAGAGGCTTAGTTCAAGGCAGCCTGCTTTAAATAATAACGCCATTCGACGGAAGTCGAATGGCGTTATTGTTTGGTAGATACGAGCTTGCGGTGATCGCCCAAACCTTTTAGTATCGGGGGAACGGGTTTGCTCGCCGATCGCAGTGCGGTGGTAGCCCGTTTGAATCAAGGAAAGAGACCAGGAGGGTTTCTGCAGCAAATAGGCTTTTCAACGGCTGGCCAACGGTATGAAAGCGCATCGATTTTCCGCTCAACTCGCTTCCATGGTATCCATGGGTGCGGAGATGAGCGAAACGTTTGAGGCAGATGCCATCCTTGTCATGCTTGATGCGCCGGTCGACTGGGAAAAACTCCAGGAAGAGGCGGGCGATGAGACGATTGTCGTGGCCGCCGATCATGAAGAGAAATTGGCCGGCGCTGATGAGGCTGGGCTCGCGGCGATTCTGCTGGACCGTGAAGAAGCCCCCGTCTTCGAGAAGCTTACACAGGCACTGTTGGAATGTGTGGCCGATGATATCTTGGCTCCCAGTTCAGCGGTGGTCGCTATTTATAGCAGCTTCGAGTCCGGCAAAATGGATGCGATCCGATATATCAAGCTGGCTGAACACCTGGGGAGATTGACGGCTCGGGACCTGAGAGAACTGGAGACCCGGGTTCCCCTGGAGACACTCAAGTTGGTACTCGACCTGGCCGTCGACATAGGTCGTGAAGGCCGTGAAGGGAAAGCCGTTGGAACCATGTTTGTCGTGGGGGATACGCGGAATGTCCTGGCTTACAGTCACCCGGCCGGGTTCGATCCTGTACGTGGGTATAACGCCGGTGAACGTGATTTGCATGACCCGCGTGTTCGAGAAGCGATTAAGGAAATCGCACAGCTGGATGGTGGGTTTATCGTGAAATCGGATGGTACGGTCGACAAGGCCTGTCGACTGCTCGACGCACCGCATTCGAATTTAACTCTGTCCAAGGGGCTCGGTGCCAGGCACTGGGCCGGTGCGGCGATCTCCAAGCAGACCAATGCCATTGCCATCGTGGTTAGTGAATCCAATGGTACCGTGAGACTGTTTCATGACGGTGAAGTGATCCTGCGTGTGGAGCCTTTACGAAGGCCCCTGAAATGGAAAGATTTCGAGTACGAACCGCCCTCGTCAACCGGTGACAAGTCCTGACTCTCAGGTAGCCGTGGCCCAGGGATATAAGCTAGGTCTTTGCTGGCCCGTCAGTGACACACTCTTGCAAGAGTTGGCGTGGCAGTCCGATATCCAGGATCTCGAGATGGCCAACATGCGCTGCAGCGGAAGTCGATAACAGGCCTGGTTTGGCAGCAGCGAAGGTGAATGTGTAATCTGCCTGGAAAGCAATGTCGGCAATTTCAGCCGTGTCACAATCAAGCCCCGTTGGTACGTCCAGGGCGATTCTGCGGCCGGCAGCACGGTTGATCCAGCGAATGACCTTGTCCAGCGGCGCGCGAGGCCCCCCCGTACTCCCCGTTCCCAGCAGGCTGTCTACCAGCCAGTGGGCCTGCTGATTGGTGGCGTCCAGTGATGTTTCCAGTTCGGCCAAAGGATGGTTAGCCATGTCGTGCAAGGGAATGCCACACTGCTGAGCAATAAGATAGTTGACACGCATGTCAGGTGTGAATGTCTCGGAGTCGTGGAACAGGATGGCCTGCACATTCCAGCCTCGTAAATGGAGGTGGCGTGCCATCACCAGGCCGTCTCCCCCGTTGTTTCCCTTTCCGCAGAAAATCGAGACGATTTGATCGCTGGTTGCGATGCGACAAAGGGCATCGGCAGCACCTCGCCCGGCGTTTTCCATCAACACCAGGCTCGATATTCCCCATTGCTTGACCGCTCGCTCATCGACCTGGCGAGATTCATGACGTGTTAAAACCAGCGGTGTCATTTGCAGGTCTCTGCGAATGTGACTTGGATTGACCGGTCGAGCGGATTAGAATGAATGCCTCGCCCATGGTAGGACGAGATGTCCTGTGTCTGGGCCAGTTAGTTATTGTAGTGTAGATCATCGAGGAGTTGGGAATGCCGATTTACGAATACTCCTGTTGCGATTGCCGGCATGAATTTGAAATCCTGGTTCGAGCCAGTGAATCTCCCAGTTGCCCTCAATGCTCCAGTGAACAATTGGGTAAGTTGTTCAGCGTACCAGCTGCCCCAAATCGTAGTTCGGGATCGCATGAGAATTCTCGATTACCCACGGCAGGTTGTGGCCTGCCCCAGTGTGGCAGCGGTGGCTGTGCCGGCCTCTCCTAGTGATCCAGGGTGAGCATGTAAAGGAAAACGGCGTGACACAATGACAGGTTGTGTCACACCGTTATACCAATCGCTCCCAAAGTAACGCACGGTATTGGGGTCCTTGAGAATCGATCGCAGTTTAAGGTAGCAAGGCGCCTCCGCCAAAGATAAAGGCCGCTTCCGTTAATCCGCCTCGCAGGCTCAGCGGAATGGGGGAAAGAAGCCATGGAGCACAACTACCCGGACGGTAGTACCCCAGTGCATACTGGCATTCGTTCATGGGATTGATGCCCATCTTGTATGGCAAGGTGGCAATGTTGAGGACGAAATGTCCCCCGGAAAAGAACGGTTGGCTAAAAGGTCCCGTGGTATGACCATAGCGTTCCAGCTGGACCTGTTCAAAGTAAAGAGGTTTGTGGCACAGTGCACTTGCTTTCCACATCATCGTAATGTCAGTCCATTCGCGACTGTACTGAATACTGGTGTCCAGGGGGCATTCGACGGGGATCCCCCAGGCGTCGGCCAGGTAACAGAGATCTTTTTGGCTAAGACGGTCTACGGAAATCTTAACCACGGGCCCCTCGTCCGTTTGGATGAGTGCCTGGTTGAATCGATAGTCGACCAGTTTTCCCGTGGCAAGGGTGTCGCCCGTGGAATCTGTCCAGGTCCGGGGGATGATCTGCTGCTTCTCAGAAGGTTCCTTGATGTTTGGATTGAACGTGGGAGTGATATTCAGTGAGATCTGTTGGATTGAAGTGTGCTGTAATTGCTTTCGAAGCTGATTGCAGTCTAGTTTCTGGCAGTCCAGGAGTGCCTGGGAAGTAGTGGCGCCCCCGAGCGTCTCGGGGGGGAGTATCTCCTGCAAGGGAAAGGATTGCGTTTTGGTGGGAGTGGGAGGCAGTTGCGTGGGCTGTGGTCGGTTGCCAGGTGGATCGAGGGCTGGTTCTGATGCTTCAACACGTGGAGGTTCAATGATAGAAAGTGGTCGATCCTTGGTCTGTTCCAGGTCTCCAAAAGGATCGTTAAAGGGATCCTGCTCAGCCGGCAATTGATTAGCAACCACGGGTAGGATAGAGGCCTTTCGCCCCGAAGCCGTATTGAGCTTCAACGCGGGGGCGCTGTGATCCGCCGTTTGCATTGGCCGCCATCGTAAGAGGCTTGGTGAAACGGTCCCTGGCGAGGTTTGCAGGCGTGCTGGTTGCTGCAGGGGGTCCGCCGCAGATGCAGGAGTTGCCAAGGTCAGTTGAAATGTTGCCAGGGTCCAAAGGCAACAAGCCCCGAGGATCATTCGCAGTGACGAACTAGACCGGGCGAGGGTTTTCCGAGGCGTGGTCGGAACTGTAGTTGGGTGCTTCTTGAGTAATTGCAATGTCATGGGGATGGCCTTCCTTGACGCTAGCCGGTGACACTTGAATAAATCGCGCTTCCTTGCGCAGCTCGTCGATTGTGGCGGCACCGCAATAACCCATTCCGGCTCGTAAACCACCGACCAATTGATAGACGAAATCGCTTAAAACTCCTTTGAATGGCACTCGCCCCTCAACGCCTTCCGGTACAAGCTTGCCCGGTTGTGCGTCCGTTGCGGACTGCCGATATCGCTCACTGGATCCCTGCACCATGGCTCCCAGCGATCCCATTCCACGGTAAACCTTGAAGGTTCTTCCCTGGTAAAGAATGGTTCTGCCAGGACTCTCAGCTAAACCGGCAAATAAACCGCCGATCATCACGCTGCACGCGCCTGCCGCAATGGCCTTGGTGATATCTCCGGAATATCGAATGCCGCCATCAGCAATGATCGGTGTCTGGCTCGCACGAGCAGCCGAAACAGCCTCCTGGATGGCCGTGATTTGCGGAACCCCGACACCTGAAATCACACGCGTCGTGCAAATCGATCCCGGTCCAATTCCGACTTTGACCGCATCCGCTCCGGCGTCAATCAGGGCCTGGCAGCCCTCCGCGGTTGCCACGTTGCCAGCGATGACATCAATATCCCAGCGTTGTTTGATCTCCTTTACCGTTTTGACTACGTTCGCCGAATGACCGTGAGCACTGTCCACGACCAAAACATCGACATCGTTGTTAATCAGGCTCTCCGCCCGCTCGTAATCGAGTACTCCAACAGCAGCTCCGACACGTAGCCTTCCTGACGAATCCTTGCTAGCAGTTGGAAATCGCTTCATCATGTCAATGTCTTTGATCGTGATGAGGCCTGTTAGTTTGTATGATTCGTCAACAAGTAGAAGTTTCTCCACCTTTTTAGCCGTTAAAATTTTCTCAGCTTGCTCAAGTGTCACAGTTCCCGTAGCTGTTACTAAATTCTCCTGGGTCATCACCTCGGAAATTGCTAGCTCGTCGGCCTCCAGGAAGCGGAGGTCGCGACGCGTTAAAATGCCGACCAATGTGCCATCTTCAGATGTAATCGGGACTCCCGAAACATTCTGTTCGTCCATGATTTGTCGAGCATTATGGACCGGAACCGTGGGACGCAGCGTAATGGGATCCACGATAATTCCATTGGCGCTACGCTTTACTTTTTGCACTTCTGCCGCCTGGTGTGCCACGGAAATATTCTTGTGGATTACACCCAGCCCCCCTGCCTTAGCTAAACCAATAGCCATGGCACTTTCTGTCACCGTATCCATGGGCGAACTAAGCAGAGGCGTATTAAGTGAAATTCGCTCAGTTAATTGGGTGGCAATGTTGACGTCAGCTGGTACGACCTCGCTGTAGCGTGGTTCCAACAACACGTCGTCGAAGGTAATCCCGTGATATTTAACTTTGGTTTCCATAGGATTCCTGGAAAATAAGCGGCTGAATTGAAAAGGCAACCTGGAGTCAATCAAGTTTGGACGTGTCAGCACTCCCTTTTCCGGCTACAGGGACAGGATCATCAAGTCCATTGGTAGCAGGAACTGGGAAGGGCGTATTATGGTCTGGTTTGCCTTATTTGACAACGGACCCGCCGACAAGAAGTCAGGGAGGGCCTCCAGGGGAGACGTTTGGCAACCGATTCAAGATGTGCTGCAGGCCTCAGGGAAGAGGTTTTTTACGGCGTCCCGTGCGACGCCCGCCGATCGATTTGCCTGCCACCCCGTAGTCGATCAGTTCAAGGGTGCTGCGGCGGACGACGTTCCCGGCCTTGTTCATGGCCTGGGAGGTATGTGAAATGACACCCCCGGGTACGTCAGCGCAATAGACTTCGTTAGTCGTCGTGGTCACTTGATCCTGGTTGTGTACGGTCTTGATATGACAGACTTGCTTGGATTCTCCGAGGATCTTGTGGGCAATTCCATACTCCTTGACGTCCACTTGCGTGGTGTACAGTACTTGGCCTGCGAGATTTGAAGCGGTTGTTTTGCGTTTGAATATGTAGGGTGCATGCTTGGCCGAGTAATGTACGGTACTGACCCGCTTGCCTTTTTCGGAGTTGAGCGTGACTTCACGTATGGTTCCAGGAATGACATGGCCGTTGATTGTCAGTGTGGCTGTCCGCCCGGTTTGAACAAAGCGAGCTTTCTGATTGTCACCGAAGAAGAAGTTGCGTTGCACGGTACGAGGTTCAGCCACGAAGCGTTTTTCCCCCAGTTGCATTTCTACGGCCAGGCGTAGCACGTAGTCGCGCCGATCGGTTTTCATGAGCGTTGTCGTAGTGACCGATTTCGTGGTGCTGGTAACATTCCCCTTGGCGTCCAGGATGTCCGTGATCACGCGGACTTTTTTCCAACTGCCGACAGCACAGGGGCCCCACCAGTGATGGTCAGTTGATTCCAGCCATTCCTGGCTGTGTACCGAGGCTGGTACCACGAGCAGGCAAATGGTTAGCAGCAGGCAGCGACGTAAAGGAGCTGCAAACAACATGGAAAAACTCCGAGCTTGGAAACGGTCGTGGTACAGGGCCCAGGCAGCTTCATGGCTGATCTGTTGACTGGCCGTTGAGCGATGAACCCGCTTTCTTGCTGTGCTGTTTTCTTGGAAGGAAGACGTTCCTGGATAACCCGTGCCAGGGGTCGGCATGGAAGGGATTCCAGATGACGGAAATTTTAGCGACTCAAACTGTCTCGCTACAAGGGGGGGGTAGCTAGGAGAGAGCGGCAAATGCGTCCAGGAGCTGGCGGTCCTGGGCTGCCATGATACTGCGCAGATCGAGCAAAAGACGGTCCTGGTGGATCCTTCCGACCACGGCAATATTGCCACCACGCAACTGTGTCGCCAGGGCATCGACGGAACCGTTGGACGGGGAAACAGAAAGGCAACAGGTTTCAATCGCCTGCGTGGGAACCGAGCCTCCGCCCAGGTAAGTAATGTCAGCAATCACTTGTACGTCTGCAATCGCATCGCATTCAGCCAGTTGAGGTGCAAGTCGTTCTGCTCGCTGTTGAAGATTGGTGAGAGGAGTGCTGAGCAGCGTCAGCAACGGGATTCGCTGGCAGGCCGTGTCCGGGTCCCGGTACAGTTGCAGGGTTGCTCGTAACCCTGCAAGGGTTACCTTGTCCACTCGGAGGGCCCGCATTAAGGGGTGTTTCGTGATCTTCTCGATCCAGTGTTGCTTCCCCACGATGATTCCACACTGTGGTCCGCCCAGTAACTTGTCGCCACTGAACAGGACCAGGTCGGCACCACAATCGATACTACCGGCAACCGTTGGTTCATCGCTGATCCCGAATGCCTGGAAATCCACCATCGCACCAGAGCCGATGTCGTCGATCACGGGTAACTGGTGCTTGACGCCGAGGGCGACCAGGTCCTGGAGCGAGGTCGCTTCGCTGAAACCGGCAATCACGTAATTACTGGTGTGGACCTGGAGTAAAGCGCCGGTTTCCGGGCCGATCGCATTCTCGTAATCCGCCAGGCGTGTCTTGTTCGTCGTGCCAATTTCTTTTAGTCGGGCTCCGCTGGTTTGCATCACGTCAGGCAACCGATAGCTGCCACCGATTTCGACCAGTTGACCGCGGGAAACGATAACTTCTTTTTCAGCGGCAACGGCAGACAGTGTTAAGAGCGTGGCGCCAGCATTGTTGTTGACGACTGCTGCGGATTCCGCACCCGTTAATTCCTTGAGCAGGGGGACCACTGCTTGCATTCGCTGGGAACGCTGGCCACTGGCCAGGTCCAGTTCCACGCTGGCGTAGCCAGCTGCAATTTCTCCCATGGCTTCGATCGCTTCGGCGGCCAGGGGAGCTCTTCCCAATCCGGTGTGCAAAAGAATTCCAGTGGCATTGAGTACCGGACGAAGTGTGGGAATCTCCTCGACCAGGATCCAGGCCGCAATTCGTTCTGCTAATTCGCTGGCACCCGGAATCGGAATGGCATCACTGGCAGTTTGTACCTGGGAACGTAATTGGTCCAGGAATCCACGTACATGCTGGACGACCACGTTACGATGCAGCGAGTTCGTGATGCGCTGCAGAGGCGGCTTTTCCAGCAGTTCGGTGACCGATGGGATGTTGCGTAAAATATGGGACATGCGACGTCCACTTCCTCGTGACTAACGGGCCGAGACCAATTGCAATCAGGCGACGATTCATGATTACAGGTACGTGGTCCAGTGCTTCTATCTTCCGCCGTGAGCAGGGTTGGATCAAGAGGTTGAATCCGGGTTCCGGTAGCGTAGTGAGCCGTCACGACGCGTAAAACCGATTTCATCGAAGTATTCGCACAGGGGAACAGCGAATTTGCGGGTTGTACCCAATAGCTCGCGGATCTCGCTAAGAGTCAGGCCCTGTTCCGTGGAGAGATGTTCGTCCAGTTTCTGGCGTACCTGGTCGACCGTTTCATAGTGGAGATAGTACTGATCCGTGATTTGAACCAGGTCTCCATTGGCAGCCGCCAGGGCCAGTAAATCAGGGATGGATCCCTGGTTCCGCGTGGCCTCCTGTTGACATTGCTGAGCACTGGGCGTTTCCAGGCCGCCTTGCTGGAATTGCTGAAGGAGTTGACGCAGCACCTTCTGCTCGTTCTGGGAGAGCTTGGGGCCCTGGCCAAGAAGCCCGATGCGTTGTGGGTTGAGCTGGATGATTTTTTGCTGTTCCATCTCCTGCAGGACGGCATCCAGTACTGCCGGTCCGGCAAGGTAGGCGAAACGTTGTTTTAGACGGTTTAAATCAAGCATCGTCTGCAGCGGGGTAGCCTGGTGTAATTGCAGCAGCACGTTCTCGATTTGTTGGCACAGTTGAGCCAGGATCTCGGTGTGAATTCGAATCACGCGTGAGTGAGAGAGCGAGATTTCCCTTAAGGTCCCCTGCTCCTGGAGTCGCTCGACAACACCCGCGGGATTAGCGATGCCAGCGGTCCGTGGTAAATCGGTCGGATCCCACCCATGTTGGCCAGCCATGTAGAGGGTGCCGGCCGCACGCACGTCCGGGTCGTCCGCTTCCAGGTCGGCCAGGTGTTGAGTGGAGACGTTAGTCTTGGAGCGGATTTTGCGGGCGCTGGGGTCAATCACGCGACCACCTCCGATGGTGACCATCGGGGATTGGTCCCGCAGGACAAACGGTTGGTCCCAGACAACAGCTACCGGATTTTGCAGGTGCAGTTGTGCGTAGGCCTTTTGCCCCGGTTGTAATTCCTCGGTTCCCAGCAGCTGGACCGATCCCAGTTCTTCTGCGGTACCGACGTGAATTCGAACCTGATGCCGTTTCTTGATCCGCCGCTGGGCATTTTCCAGCAGGTGAAGTGAAACCGTCAGGATGCGATGCGAAGCCAGGTGACCAGGAGCTGCCAGCTCCCTGCCCCGTGACAAGTCGTTATGGTGAATGCCCGCCAGGTTAATCGCAGCACGTTGCCCACGAAAAACACGTTCCACGGAGTCCTCGTGATTCTGCAGGCCACGTACCCGGACGGGAATCGCGTCCGGTTGGATTTCCAGCTCTGCCCCCAGCTCCACCTGGCCACTGGTCACGCTTCCTGTGACTACGGTTCCATGTCCAGCCATGGTAAAGACACGATCAATCGCCATCCGGAAAGGTGCGTCCTGTAAGTCGTCAGCCAGGTTCTCTGCTGCCTGGCGGGCACCCGTAAGCAAGGCCTGGCGCAGTTCGTCGATTCCCTCGCCGGTTTCTGCGCTGGTGCGAATAATCGGTGCCTCAGCCAGCACGGTACCCTGGCAGAGATCACGCACCTCTTCTTCCACCAGTTGGATCCAATCGTCTTCCGCCAGGTCACACTTGGTAATCACGATAACACCTGCCTTGAGACGCAGCAGGCGCAGGATTTCAAGGTGCTCACGAGTTTGAGGCTTGATCGAATCGTCCGCCGCCACGACCAACATTGCCAGGTCCATGCCGCTGGCCCCTGCCAGCATGTTGCGGACAAACCGTTCGTGTCCCGGCACGTCGACGATCCCCAGCCGGAAGCCCTCCAGCTGTAATTCAGCAAATCCCAGCTCGATCGTGATGCCGCGACGCTTTTCCTCTGGCAGGCGGTCCGTCTCGGTGCCGGTCAAGGCGCGGATCAAGGCAGTCTTGCCATGATCAATGTGCCCAGCAGTACCTAATATCAAGTCGGTAGTCATGCCTAGATTCTAAGCGACTGTCGTTGGCATGACAGGGGACGTGAACGGTTCTGGGTCAGGGTTGCGGTCGTTCCTGGGATAGGAACTCTCCGACCGTTCGGCTGGGACGTGGCTCATCGTCCTTGGAATTGAGCAAAGAACCGAAGAAAGACTTCTTTGCAGGCTTGCTCTTAGGGACCGCACGGTAGATGCCGCGTGAACCAGTGGGAGGTCGCATGACGGCCGGCTGCTTGACGGCAGTTTTTGTCCAGGGCATGAAAAATGTTTTCGATTTTCCATAGGCTTCCTTGGTGCCGTTACTCATACGAGTCCAGGTCGAACTGAAACTGGGTGGTTTGATATCTGAAATCCAGGTGGGAGTAAAACTAAAGGACGGTCCGCTCCAGGGCATCTTCATGGGTTTCCAGCGAGGAAACGTCCAGGAGGACTTAGGCGTATCTGAGATGTTTACCTTGACAGCAGCAGCTTCTTTTTTCTGGAAAGGATTTAGCTTGCTGAAAAAGTTTTCTTCAGCGGAGACATTCGGGCTGCTCATCAGAATGCTGAAGATCACCAGGGGCAGGACGTGCAATTGGATACGTTTCACAGTTCGAATTCCTTGAGTTTCAATGTCACCCAACCGCAGATTAATGAAAATCAACGGTTGTGTCAGAAAGGAAAATATCTCGATAACGACTGCCCAGAGGCAGTTGATAAGCGGCGAAAGTGTCGCAAACCCTGACGCATGCGTCCAGAGCATTTTGGCAGGGAACTTCATTTGCTAGCATTGGAGTCTTGTTAGGCTGGCGAAGCCGGGATATTTCGCTAGATTCATTGGTAATAAAGTGTTGTTGTTTAGATAGCCCCAAGGTCCTTTGATGACACAGAGCGTTCTGAGAGGTCGAGAAACGAGTTATGAGTGAACTAGGTATTGGGTTCATGGGTGGAGGGCAAATGGCCCGTGCGTTGGCCAGTGGCTTCGTGAAAGCAGATCGCGTAAAAGCGGAGCAGATCGGATTTTTTGATCCATCGCCAGAAGCGGCAGCGCAGTTTCTGGCCCAGGTGCCAGGAAGTCGGTTATTGGAAACAGAACAGCAGGTAGTCACACAGGCAGAAGTTGTATTGCTAGCAGTTAAGCCGCAGGTGATGCCTCAGGTAGTCGCTCAATTGGCCGGGAAGATTCCACCGGAGACCTTGGTGGTTTCGATTGCCGCTGGGATTTCACTGGATTATTTACAGACCCAGTTGGCTACGACGCGTGTCATTCGCGTAATGCCCAATACTCCGTGCCTGGTGGGTACAGCCGCTTCAGCTTACGCCATCGGTGCCGGTGCCACGCCAGAAGACGCCCAGCGGGTAGAGCATTTGATGACAGCCGTGGGATTGGCCTTTGCCCTGGAGGAGCATCATATTGATGCGGTGACCGGGCTTTCAGGCTCCGGACCGGCCTATGTTTACTTGTTGATTGATGCCATGACCGAGGGGGGGGTCGCCATGGGACTACCTGCAGAAGTAGCGGCACAATTGGCTGCCCAGACGGTTGCCGGGGCCGCTCGTATGGTCCAGGAGAGTGGTGAACATCCGATGGTCCTCACGGATCATGTGACCAGTCCGGGCGGTACGACACTGGAAGGTTTGGCTGTTCTGAAGGAACAAGGTGTGCGTGAGGCCGTGGTGGAAGCGGTGCGTGCAGCGACGGAACGATCGATCGAGTTGGGGAAAGCGTAAAGTGAGTTTGAAACCGTTGGTCCGGTGTTATTCCCGGCCAGCGGTGATTGACGGTTGCGAGTGAGAAAGGTTTAGGCAGATGAATTCAATTTTTTGCCTCGTGGACGATAAGCATGTGCCCATGTATCGCATTATCTGGATTTCTGATGTCCCCCATTTTTGTGGCCAAGACGATTGTCAGTGTGAAGGTGATTACGAGGTTCGCCTGGACCAGGACGAGTCACTCTGGGCCAATCGGCAGCAACGAGACCAGGTGTTGGAAGCGATGGAAAACTGGCACGGATCAGGCGGCGGTCGGGACTCCTGGTAAGTCATTTGGTTCTGCCGGGTGGGAACTTGGTGGCAGCTTGGTTAAGTTGGAATCAGAAAGGTGAGTGCAAGATGTCATTGTTTGAAAACCCTGCCTACCGTTGGCGAGAAACCTACTTTGTTCTTTTCGAGTCCGCGCATCGTCCCTCGCTGGAAGTGATCCAGCAGTCGCTGGGGCAACTGGACACCAGTTACCAGGCTGAGGAAATGGGCGATGACGGCCAGGGACACATGGAGTCACTGACACTGATTTCACCCAGTGATTTCGCGGCCATGGATATTATCTACCTGGCGGGAGAAGAAATTCCGCTGCAGGTTGACGAGTTAAAACAGGAACTGGACTTTGGTAGCCTGACCGATGAGGAGCAGGAAAAGGCAGCTCGGCTGGATGCCTGCGATGCCCGTTACGAGGTGTTTCATTTCGAACAGATGGGAGCCATCGATGACGAAGAGGGGTTCCTGGATCCCGGTGCCCTGTTGATGGTCCTGGAGCAGTTGGCCGAATTGTGCGACGGGGTGGTGATTGATCCCCAGTCCGGTGGATTCGTTTAATTAACGTGGGAGATGAGTGCAACGATGCAAGCCAAAGAAATTAAACCGGGTGCCGTGGTGGTGTCCCAGGAAATCCCGGTGCTGATCCAGAGTGTCCAGGTGCAGACCCCGTCGGCCCGCGGCGCTGCGACCCTGTACAAGTTTCGCGGACGAAACCTTGTTAGTAAGCAAAAGATCGATATCACTCTCAAGGGAAGTGAGTCCCTGGACGCTGCTGATTTTGAACGGCGCCCGGTCAAGTTGATGTACAGTGATGGGCAGCAGGTTCATTTTCTTGACCAGAATGATTTCAACCAGCATGCGATTGATCGGGAAATCGTGGCCGATGAAATGCTTTACATTACCGAGGAACTGGAAGGCATGCTGGCCCTGATCTACAACGATGAGTGCGTGGGGATCCAGTTGCCCAGTGCCGTGGAGTTGAACGTCACGGAGTGTGATCCGGGCGTGAAGGGTAATTCCGCTACGAACCGCACCAAGCCAGCGACTCTCGAAACCGGCCTGATCGTCCAGGTACCGGAATACCTGGCCATGGGACAGCGCATCAAGGTCGATACGCGCACTGGTGAATTCCTGTCTCGCGTCTGAGATCGTGTGACAAGATCCTGGGCGGCGTGGCCTGGGCGGCGTGGATGGAGCAGCGGTTTAACCGAGACGCTCGCCGACCAGTGTTACCATGGCCGCTTCGTCAGGAAATTCCTCGGTAGCCAACTTCGAATAGACGAGCTCGCCATCAAGGGATAACTCAAAACAACCACCGCTGGAGGGTTGTAGCTCCATGCTTTCCAGTTGCTGCTTGTACTGGGTGAGAATTTGGCTCGCCAAACTGACGGCCTTGGGTTCGTAGTTTCACGAAGAGCAATATTGCAAGTGAATTTTCATTGACTTGATTCCCGGGGCTGAAGGTGAGGGTAAGTATAAAGAAGCGAGCGGGCAATTGGCGGTGCCATTGCCCATCCGGGTTTCCTGGTTAGCGTTTGGATTTACGCGAGGATTTTTTCTTGGAGCCTTTTTTCTTGGCTCCCTTTTTCTTGCTGCCCTTCTTCTTGGGCTTGCTGTCTGCAAAGGCCTGATCGAAGTTGGATGCGTATTTTGGATTTGATCCGATGCGAGTAATGGTCACGGTGAAGATCCCTTGTGCTACGTTGCTTAAACTAGTCAGTCGCTGGTGCTTGGATTCCGGGTGTCCCGCAGGATACCCATGCGTCTGTTGGTACCCCATTGGCCGAGGATGGTCAAGAGATCCCGGTGTCAACCAGTCATTTTTTTCCAGGGGAACCGGGGGACGAACCGCCTGGGGGTCGCCCCGCGGAGCTTTCCCGGACGATGGTTGATCAGCGGGACAATCGCTTGTAGCGAAACTTGCGAGGCTGATCAGGGTCAATTCCCAGCCGTTCCTGGCTCTGCTGCTGGTAGGTCTGGAAATTACCATCGCACCAGTGAACGTAACCGTCGCCTTCAAAAGCGAGAATGGAAGTGGCCACGCGGTCCAGGAACCAGCGATCATGGCTGATCACGACCACGCAACCCACGTAGTTGAGAATGGCTTCCTCGAGGGCGCGAAGCGTGTCCACGTCCAGGTCATTCGTTGGTTCGTCCAGTAGGAGCAGGTTGGAACCCCGCCGCAGTAATTTCGCCAGGTGCACACGGTTACGCTCGCCACCGGAAAGGTTTCCCACTTTCTTTTCCTGGTCGGGACCTCGGAAATTGAACCGTGACACGTAGGCCCGACTGTTGACCTTGCGACCACCCATTTCCAGGGTCTCGTGTCCTCCAGAGATTTCTTCAAAGACGCTTTTCTCGGCAGAAAGGGCGTCGCGATCCTGGTCGACATAGCCGATCTCGACCGTGGGGCCGATGCGTAATTCGCCCTGGTCAGGTGACTCTTCGCCAGTAATCATCCGTAGCAGCGTGGTCTTGCCGGATCCATTGGCTCCAATGATGCCCACGATACCACCGGGAGGCA
>JAZADA010000509.1:0-7423 GCA_036124135.1 Planctomycetota bacterium
GCCGGTACCCGCGGTGGTCGGAATCGCGATCATGGGAAGCATCGGCTTACTGGCCTTGCCGGTTCCCCAGTAGTCCTTCATTTCTCCGCCATTGGTGTAGATGAAGTTGATGCCCTTGGCACAGTCCATGGAACTGCCACCACCAAGTCCGATCAACAGGTCGGGGCGAAACTGTTCGGCCAACTGGCAACCGGCAGCGACGTCGGTCGTGGTCGGGTTTTCCTGGACGTTACCGAAGACCTCGACTTCCAGCGATGCCTGCCGCAGGGCCGTCACGGCGCGGTCAGTATGTCCGGCCTGGATGACTCCCGGATCACTGATCAAGAGAATTCGCGAACCACCCAGTTCGGCGACCAGTTCGCTGAGCGTGTCTATTTTTCCTGCCCCGAAAACGAGACGTGTCGAGGAATGGTAGTCGAACGAAGTCATAACGTTATCATCGCAGGCGCCGGGTCGTGGGTCGGGATGAAGTGGCGAGCGTCTTTCCTGGAGAGACGAGGTTCAAGTATGGGGGATGGGGCCGTGCCGAATCCCTTACAGGGCCGCCAACTGGTCGTCCGGTACCTGGTAGGCACGGGAACGGTACATGAAGTCAATGATGCTGCCCTCGTGCGGCTGCAGCCAGTTGAGCTTGCTGGTTGGAATGGGACCCACGTTCAGTCGGTCAATGAAAGTGGCATCGCTTAATCCCTGGATCAACTGCTGGTCCTGCGTGATTCCTGAGCAGACCAGCGTGGGACCAATCTTGGCCAGCATCTGGTCCTGGGGACATTCCACCACGGTCGAGAAGGGGAACATGTATTCCTTCTTGGCAATGGCGTTTTCCGGCGACGAGCAATGGACGATCATGGGTCGCAGGTAGGCACAACGATCCTGTTCGACCAGTCGATGGCCATGCGGAGCCGTCATGTCGGTGACACCGTCTTCCTTGAGATCTTCCTCGATCATGCCCCAGACAGCGGCAGCCATGCCGTCGACCGTGAAGGCGGCCAGGCCGGCTTCCGGATCTTCCGGGGGCTTGGCCTCGATGGGGCCCAGTCGCTCGGCCAATGCCTGTGCAATTTCCTGGGTGTGGCGGGAAGCCCAGATTCCTGAACAGTTAATGCAGCCACGACCACTGTTGATGTAGATACTTTCGGCCATCAGGTCGATGTACTGTTCCCAGTCGTCAACGACGTCATCGCCTAACAGGATCTTCGAGAAGCCGGGCCCATGCGCCTGCACGCGAGGATTTCCCTTGTACTGCTCGACCGTGGGAGTGCCACCAAAAATCATGGCCCGTTCACAGGCAGCCAGGACAGCCGCTCCGGCTTCCGGTCCACCTGGATAGAGCGAGACCACTTCCGGCGGAATGCCTGCGGCGCTGTAGGCAGCAAACATGCGGTAAGGCGTCCACGGCTCCTGGGGACCAGGCTTCAGGACGAGCCCGAACTGCAGCGGGATCACCGGTAGCCAGAGGGTATGGACACCGGGTGAATTGGAGGGCAGCACGGCTCCCAGTGCAGGTGCCTGGGCCTGGTAGCTGACCACCACTCCCCGATCCTCGATACCATAGCCCCGGGTCAGGATGTCCAGGTCCAGCCCTCGGGTGAGGGCATCCAGGATCTGGTCCATGTTATCCAGGACAAACTTGTTCTTGGCCATGTTGGCCTTGCACATGTGCTCGGGTAACCCGGTCGTGGCTGATTGTTGATGGGCGAAATCATCAGGAGTCTGGATGCCGTCACCAATCGGCAGGTCACCGTTCAGGTAGAGATCCCCGGCTTTCTTGAGACGTTCAATCAGTTCGCTGCAGGGGATGTCACGCAGGATTTCACGAGCACGATGGGCCTTACGCATATCGCGTTGGATGATTCCGCCGTTGGCCTGGCTCACCTGGGCAATGGTTTCACCGGTACTGAAGTGGACCACTTCGTCCAGTTCCAGGGACTCGTAAGGTTTTCCCCAGCGAATGACGGGTATGTTCAACACGGCAAATCTCCTCGTTGCTCAAAAATGGATTCATATAGAAGCGTTGTCGCTTCGTGATCGGTAAGCGTCTAGTAGACGCCGACCGTGGTGGACTTGGCAAATTCGTGGAATGGACGCACGCCACTGACTCCGTCCCAGGGGTACATCTCGAAGGGCGCTTCACGCTCACCTTCATCGCGTTCCAGGAATCCTGGTACGAAGAATTCCTTGGTTAACGTGGTCAACTTGACCCGGCCGGTTTCACCATAGGCAACCGGTGTCAGGGGATCATCAAAACTGACTACCTCGGTAACAGCTCGTGGCTGCGGAGCATAGTAACTAATCTTGTAACCGTCCTCGGCGCTGACCGGTCGACTGCAGGCCAGTCCCATCAGGGTATTTCCGTAGGTGGGTGTCATGTACACACCACTCTCGGCCGGTGGACCTCCCAGTAATTCTTCGACGGCGTAGCGTGTCCACTGCGGAGTGAACTCCGTGCCCCCGGAGAAAATCCCCGTGATCCCTGCTTCCGGAAGACTACTCCCCTGTTCTTCCAGTCCGAGGGCCAGGCCGTCCAACAACTTGGGAGTGGCAAACATGCACTTGATGTCGTGCCCGGCCGACAGCACGGTCAGTGCCTGGTCCATGCAGTGCTTCTTGTATTCTTCCAGGTGTTCCATCCAACCCTTCTTGATCAACTTGACGACCCAGCGTGGATCGAGATCAATGCAGAAACAGATGCCACCACGGTGCTGGCAGAGATGTTCCACGGCCAGTCGTAAACGTCGTGGCCCGGAGGGGCCCAGCATGAGCCAGTTGGATCCCTTGGGGAAATACTCGTCCGGCAGCGTTTCGCTGAACACTTCATAGTCGATCCGGAAGTCATCCACGACCATGCGACTCTTGGGAATCCCGGTCGTTCCACCGGTCTCGAAAACATAGGTTGGCTTGTCCGCGTAATTCTGTGGGATCCAGCGACTGACCGGACCGCCTCGTAGCCACTCGTCTTCGAACAGGGGGAACTTTTTCAGGTCGTCGTAATCCTTGACCTCGGTGAGAGGATCAAAGTTAAACTCGGCCTTCTTCTGTAACCAGAAAGGGCAACCTGTTGAATCATGGAAGTGTTGTTGAACAACCTCGTACGTGTGGGCATCCAGCCGTTCACGGGCTTCCTGTTGTCGGGCGGCTAGCTCTTCGGCGCTGATGGATTCTGATGCACTCATGGTTTCTTTCTTCCGGTCCCTCGTTGGTGGTTAGGTGTAACCAGTTGGAACACTGGCTAACGGGTGGGAAACCATGAAAATACCGCACCTTATAGCGCAGTTCAACCGGCAGTTGGCCGATTGCGACGAAGCGATCGCATTACCTTGCCGGCCGGATGCGTAGGTCAAGCCTGATCAGCTGCCTGGTCTAGCAGCTCAAGCCAGCCAGAGAGCTCCCTGTTTAAGGTCTCCCGGCCAGAGCGATAGTGGTGATCAGCCCCTTCAATCACAGTGACATCCGGCTGCCAGGGCTTTTCAGACTGGTGAGCCAGCCGCGCGATGGCATCGGGTAAACCGGCGAAAGCCACCCCCCCATGTTCCAGTTCCTGGCTCCCAAATGTGAACAACAGGGGGCAGTCCACCTGGGATGCAAAACGGAGGAAATTGTAACGTTCTTCCGGGCCGTACTTGTCCAGGAAGCCAGCTGCACTGATCAGCAGCGGAACCGGTACCCGAGTCTGCAAAAGGGTTGCCGGTTGATCAGCGGCCACGTGCTGTTGGGCCTCGGATAAGGTCTGGAAAAATCGCGCTCCCTGGGGGCCCTCCTGGAATGCCTGGCAGGAAAGCCGGGGAGGGGAGATGGCAATGACTCCGCAGACCGCCGGTTGCGGGGACTGGGCCTGGGCATAAATCGCCTTGACGGCTCCCAGGCTATGCCCCAGCAGGAGGACCCGCTGGTAATCCCGGTCCTGCAGGAAACGCACCCAGGCCGTGATGTCGAAACGGCATTCGTCAACGGTTTCAAAGGCGGCACCCTGGTGAGGTGACGTCGAGGTGCTCTGGGCGATGCTGTACGCGTCGTGGCCACGTGTGTTGGCTCGTAATACGTCCCACCGGGATTGCAACAGGGCATGGGCCACGCTTTCCAGCAGCGTGGAACCATAGAAATTACCACCCACGCCATGCAGGCAGATGACGGCCTGACGATTTGTAGCTTCGGCTTGCTGCAGAACGCCATCCAGTCGCAAGCCATCTTCGGTCGTGCTCTGGACGAGATCGACAATCATCGGGCTGCCTGGAGAAAGGAGCGTTAAGGAGACCGATTGGAAAAGCCAAGTCAGATCGAAGAATAAGTCAGACCGAGGAATTGCTCGGCGATTGATCACCACTCAGTTGCGAGAGTACCTGCAGGACTCCGTTCAGGTGAGCCAGTCGCGGGCCGTAACGATCGACGAATTCGTTGAGCATGAATTCACCATCAACGAGCGCTTCCTCGTTGTTCTCAACGTCTTCCGTCAGGTTGTGCAGGAACTGGGTTTGAACACGACTGAGAGTTTCTGCTGCCAGGCGGCAGTTGCGAGCCAGGTCCGGGTGCGCTTCTTTCCAGTTCCCAAGTTCGTTGGCACGCTGACGCTGCGTGGTGACCAGTTGGACGTTGAGGTCCTCCAGCAATTGATTTTGCTGCTCCTGCAACGCGACCATTTCCCGCATCAGGTTCACCATCGAATCACCGCCTTCAGTGGCGTCTGGTTCTGCCGAGGAAGCGTGTTCAGCAGAGACGTCAATGCGGAAGACAGGCGGTAGTTGCGAATCGTGCGTCATGATGAATAAACCCTCAGATAAGATGAATGTATAGCACCAGTATAAACGATCAGCCGCCAATGTCGAGCGAAACGAAACTGAATCTGTTGAAGAACTCGGGATCACGGGTGCGCGTTGGTGCGCGTGTAAGGTGACACATGCTGTCACTGGAACCAGGCGTCCGAGACGGTTCCTGGAAACTGTGCATGCACCAGGAATTTTTATGCGATGACTTGCGTAGCAAGCATTTTTTACTTGGAAAAACAGGGTTTCAGGACGTTACCCCAAAAGGGTGGCTAAAGTCTGTGGGTGTACGAATCCGATTGAATTTCCAGACGGCTTGCCTTATTTGTTGGCCTTGTTTTTTGCCGGTTTCCCTACCTGCTCCCACGTTGGAATCATGACTGCTCAACCATTTGATACGGATGACGTATTCGGATTTATTTCCGTAATCCAATCGGCTGAACATGGTTTGTTCGGGGGGTACCTGATCGTGAACGGCCTGGGGCGTCCCCTGGAGTTTCACTGCACGGCGCCCGTGCAGGCGAATCGAGCCCAGGAAATTCTCTACGGCACCACCCTCGAACCATTTCTCTATGGAGAACAAATCGGACAGACATTGTTGTCAGCGGCCAAGCGCTCACCGAGCGTGGTTTGTACAGATCTGTTGCCCGTGCTGGCTCTTCAGTCGTTAACCCCGGTGCCCGTTGCCTGGGTTGCGGATCGATTGCCGGAAGAAGGGCTGGCAGCACCGGGTTCGGTTGACCTGTTGAAGTTGGTGCGGGAGACCCAGTCACCACAGTTGTCGACCCTGGGGACGGTGCACCCCTTTGTTTTTGCTGACCATGTATTGCTCGTGCTGGAGTCGATGCGTGAACAGCAGGAAGTGATTTGCCAGCAGTTGTCACCGTTGATGGAACTGATTGAATTGCGAGAGCCGTTTCTGCGTATCCAGGAAGCCATCGAGGAAGCGCATCGGACTGCGCTTGGCGAACCAAGGCATCGGCAGGCTGGCTAGGTCTGCGGAGAGATTTGATTCATGGATGAGCTGGCAAAACCTGGTCTGCCACGTGTCACCAGTTGGCAGCAGTCTCCTCGTGGACTCCAGGAACAGAAACTGGTTCCACCCGTGGCGACTTTTGCCACGGGATGGCAGACCGCATTACATCGGCCACCGCCGGTCCGCTTGACGACCGTGGACTGGGAGGTCTCGATTCCAGCAACCGTTTCGGTGCCGATTGATCCGGCGCGCGTGCGGACCATGGGGATCCAGTTTGCTGCGGGCTGTGAAACCCTGGTCAGCAAGCCTGCCGCGACCGCGGTAAAGAATAAGCAGCCAGTGGCTGGCAGTTCGAAATCGAGTCGCCGGCGTTGGCGGCCCAAGGCGGACTCGGCAACCCGCCTGCGTCCCCCGCAGGATATCGTGAAGCTCGAGGATCGCCTGTATTACCTTCTGCAGCCACCACTGGAGTCGTTGCTGGCATCGCAGTCCTTGCACTTTCCCTTTGTCCCTTTTCCTTTCCAGTACCAGGGGATTGCTTTCCTGTATCCCCGTCATGCGGCTATCCTGGCGGATGAAATGGGGCTGGGAAAAACCATGCAGGCAATCACTGCCGTAAGGATGCTGTTGCGTGCCGGGCAACTGCGCCGCGTCTTGCTTGTTTGTCCCAAGCCCCTGGTGACCAACTGGCAGCGTGAATTCCAGTTGTGGGCACCGGAAATTCCATTGGCAACGATCTCCGGGCCCGCCGATCGGCGGCATTGGCAATGGCAGCAGCGAGCAGCCCCGGTTGTCATCGCGAACTATGAATTGTTGATTCGTGATGCCGAGAGTGTCGCAGGTGAAGGGAATCATTTTGACCTGGTGGTACTCGACGAGGCGCAACGTATCAAGAACCACGGTAGCCAGACGAGCCAGGTGGCCTGCCTGATTTCCCGAACCCGTAGCTGGGCACTTACCGGTACTCCCGTGGAGAATAGCCTGGATGACCTGGCTGGTATTTTCGAGTTCCTGGCACCCGGCATGTTGCCGCAGGGATTGAACGCTCGCCAGATGGCTCCCCTGGTTGGGGATTATATCCTGCGTCGGACCAAGCAGCAGGTAATGAAGGATCTGCCACCGAAGTTGGAACGCGATGCCGAGATCACGTTGTCACCGGAGCAGCATGCTGCCTACGTGATTGCGGAAAACGAAGGGGTCGTCCGTCTTAACGACATGGGCCAGCAATTGACGATCCAGCACGTGTTTGAACTGGTGCTGCGATTGAAGCAGATTTGCAATTTTGACCCGGCAACCGGTATTAGCAGTAAGGCTGATCGGTTGGAAGCGGACCTGGAAGAAGTTGCTGCCAGTGGGCAGAAAGCGATTGTTTTTAGCCAGTGGGTGGGCACGTTGGACCAGTTGCAGGGTCGCTTGGAACGGTTCGGTCCGCTCGCGTACCATGGCAGGATCCCAAGTCGGCATCGTGATGCCGTGCTGGATCAGTTCAAAAATGATCCTGATGCACATGTGCTGCTGATGAGCTACGGTGCCGGTAGCGTGGGCCTGAACCTGCAGTTCTGTCATTACGTGTTCCTGTTTGACCGTTGGTGGAATCCTGCCGTGGAAGACCAGGCGATCAACCGTGCTCACCGGATCGGGGTCAACGGGCCGGTGACCGTGACTCGTATGATGACCGTTGATACGATCG
>JAZADA010000510.1:0-3747 GCA_036124135.1 Planctomycetota bacterium
AACGACCATGCCTACGTTGCACACAGTGGTTCACAACTGGGGGCCAAGTCGTATCTACGCATCTATCCAAAGGAAGAAATTGTCGTGGTCATCCTCTCCAACTGTCGCAGCCACCGCCCCCAGGATCTGGGGGATGCGCTATCCCAGAAGGTACTTGCACAACCATACCCTACTCGCCGGTTCCTACTGCGTCGTCGCTAGAGAAATCTATTCGTTAGATCGTCCGTTCCACGCGAGGCGTTAAACACGGTTACTTAAAGATCACGTACGAGACCAGCGACTTGCTCCCGCATGTTTTCCTGGATCGTCCCTGGAAACCCCACAAAGAATTCGGGACACTTGCAATCTCCTGCCTGGCTGGTCAACAATAATCTCTATCGTTCATCCGTGTACCCCGTTTCTGTAATGCCAAGGGAAACAAACTGCCATGGGAATCCTGGACCGCTTTCGACTGGACGGAAAACGCCTCTTCATTACAGGCGGTAGCCGCGGCCTGGGTCGAGAAATGGCACTGGCCATTGCCGACGCTGGCGCCGACGTCATTCTTGCCGGACGGGATCCAGAAAGCCTGGAAAACACTGCAAACGACATCCGCAAGCTGGAACGGCAGGCATGGACCGTTCAGGCCGACGTGGGGTCGCCAGCTGACTGCGAACAAGTGTGTGAACAGGTACTGAACAATTACGGCCCCATCGACATCCTGA
Organism: Planctomycetota bacterium; assembly: GCA_036124135.1. Lineage (GTDB taxonomy): Bacteria > Planctomycetota > Planctomycetia > Pirellulales > Pirellulaceae > JAZADA01. The sequence goes on from JAZADA010000510.1 coordinate 705, forward strand.
TCAATAACGTGGGTGGTCGCCGTGAAAACATTGCGACAGAATCGATGCCCCTGGAAACCTGGAATCAATTGGTTGACCTGAACCTGACCAGCACCTTTATCTGCACCAAGATCGTAGGTGGGTCCATGATCGAACGTGGCACGGGCGGTCGGGTGATCAACATTGCTTCGATCAACAGCATGGTTGCCGGTCGCCAGATCCACGGACGCCATTATGAAACCTGTAAAGCCGCCGTCGTCCAGTTCACGCGAGCCACCGCTGCTGACTGGGCACCGCATGGAATTACGGTCAACGCCATTTGCCCAGGTGGTTTCATGACGGAACCCAATGTCCGTTGGTCCCGGGAACATCCCGATGTCATCGAGGGCTTCAAGTCTAATATCCCGAGCGGTGATTTTGGAAAACCAGAGGACCTGGGACCACTGGCCGTCTATCTTGCCAGTGATGCATCACGTTACATGACGGGAGCATCCCTGGTCATCGACGGCGGTTATACCCTCTGGTAAAGCGAGTCCCTGGCATATTCACGCTCGCACGCTACCCACACCTTCACGAAAAAAGCGAGAGTGGATTCTGGATAGAAAATCCACTCTCGCTTCATAAGGTCCACAAGGAGGTAAACACTTCGGCTCCTTGTTGCCTCTCGTCAGGCAGTAAAACTGCCTGCCGCCTTACTCTTTCTTCGCTTCTTCAGCAGCCGGAGCAGCTTCTTCCTTGGCCGGAGCAGCTTCTTCTTCAGCAGCCGGAGCAGCTTCTTCTTCAGCAGCCGGGGCAGCTTCTTCCGTTCCCTTGGCTTCCTCGCCCTCGACGGGATTACCATCAGCGTCGGTACCTTCCGGATGGTTCTCCATACCCTCGCCCTTGTTTTCTACTTCACCATTATCGGTGGGAATTGGCGTAGACGTTGGCTCACTATTACAACCAACCGTGACGAAACAAACGGCTAACAACATCATTGCAATGATATTCACTACCTTCATCGAAAATCTTCCCTTCAAAAAACACTTCGAAATTTATATCGTGGCAGTCGTTCCGCTACGACTGTACATCCCACATGAACCTACAAACTCTACGTTTATTCCCTGAAAGGGAATATTGCAAGAGAATCCTGCCTTAAAATGCAGAAAAAGAAGTCTCGATACCGCCTTATCCACCTGTCCGTAGCCACATAATCCGATTATCTTGACGGGCTGATACTGGAAATAGCCCCGACATTAAACGGCAAGTCAAAAGTCTCATCACGATCCAGCGCCAACGATGGGTTTTCTCCTGCTTATCAACCCCGAGTCATTAATGAACCTACGAACCCTCCTGGAACCCAACAGATTTCACCTCCTGGCCTGCCTGATCATCCTGCTCGGTAACCCGAGAATCATCGAGGCCACCGAACCTAATCGTCCAAATTTCCTGGTGCTGGTCTCCGACGATCAACGCCCGGATACAATCGGAGTGCTGGGAAACCCGATCATCCAGACTCCCAACCTGGATCGGCTGGCAAGATCTGGCATGATATTTACACGGGCGGTCTGTCCGTTTCCATTATGTGTTCCCAGCCGAGCCGAGATACTGACTGGCACGTCAGCATTGGAAAACGGAGTTCCTTTCAAAGCAGGACAGCTCCAGGGCAGAACCGGACGCATGAGATCCGATCTTGTTTTCTGGGGTGATGCCATGCGCAGCGGTGGATACCACACCTGGTACTGTGGCAAGTGGATGAACGACGGCAGCCCGAAAACTCGCGGCTATGACGAAACAAGCGCTCTCTTTAGCTCGGGGGGTGCCGGCCCCGCGGGAAAGCAGCCTCGCTATAACCGCAACGGTCGGCTCATTACAGGTTATCGCGGATGGACATTCAAAACCAACGATGGTATCCCGGAACTAGACAAAGGCATCGGGCTTGTTGGTGAAACAAGTCGCTATATCGCCGATGGAGCTATTGCCTTGCTTGGGCGTGAGATCGATCGCCCATTTTTTCTACATGTGAACTTTACGGCGCCACACGATCCGCTCGTTATCCCACCGGGCTATAAAGACAAATACAATCCCGCTCGCATCCCTCTTCCCAGGAACTTCGCATCCCAACATCCGTTCGATCACGGCAATGCTAAAGGTCGTGACGAACAACTGCTGCCGTTACCACGAACCAAGAACGATATTCGCGATCAACTTGCAGCCTACTACGCCGTGATTGATGACATGGACACGCAGATCGGTCGAATCCTGCAAAAGCTGAAAGAAACCGGGCGAAGCGACAATACGATTATCATCTTCACCAGTGACCATGGGCTGGCAATCGGCAGCCACGGTCTCCTGGGAAAGCAAAACATGTACGAACATACGGTCGGCGTTCCGTTTATTATTGCAGGCAAAGGAATCCCCAAGGGTGCTCGCTCCTCCGCCCTGGTCTACCTTCGCGACATGTTTCCTACAACATGCGAACTTGCCGATATTGCTGTCCCATCGACGGTCACTGCACAGAGTTTCGCACCAAGCCTGCGCGGCGAAAAACCCAGCCCATCACGGCAAACAGCCTATGCTTATTTCTACGACAGCCAACGTATGATACGCACCGATCGCTGGAAGCTGATTTTCTATCCCCAGCTCAAGAGCTACCAGCTCTTTGACCTTAAAAACGACCCGCATGAATTGCATGACCTGTCCCGAGATACCGCCCATACGGACCGCTTGAATCAACTACGCAGACAAATGGAACAATGGTTTCGAAGCCGGGGAGATACCGTCTTTTAAATGGTGAACCGCTGGTTACTTTGTCCCTGAGGCAATGACCAATGGCCGCTGGATGCAAGATCAATGAAGCCTCCTGTTGTTCCAACGCTCCATGATTATCACGCTGGGCAACTGGCTCCAGGATGGGTCGGCAGGACATCCACGTAGCGCAATAAAAAACCGGCCCTCCACGCGATGGTAAAGGGCCGGTTTGATTCGCAACGAAAATCCAGCAGGTTATTTAACCGTACCTGTTCCGTCAGCCTTCAGGTCAAGCGTGAACGTATTTTCACCCTCCTTGACTTCCAACGTCAAT
>JAZADA010000511.1:0-10253 GCA_036124135.1 Planctomycetota bacterium
CCCCAGCGTGGTGGAAAATTCGGATTACTCCCCTTCGTAACGAACTCAACATAAATCCGCCGCTCGGACGTTGTCGAAAATGGCAGCCATTGGTAACGCAACTTGTCCAAGTAGGTCTGCCTTTCCGAGAGAAAGGCATTGTCGATCACCTTTCGGTGAGCCGCATAATTACCACCACTGGCCAGCACGCTGATCGCCGGCTGCTCGATCGTATTCAAGAGCGGAGACCGAAGAGCGCCCGTTGATTTCGAGGAAAGGCTGGCGGTGAAATATCCCCCCAGGTGCAGTACCTGGAGAGCCTGGTCACCAGCTGGAAGAACTTCAAAATCACCCCTGGCGGCCGGTTCAACAACTCCGTCACCGTCAACGTTCCAGCCTGGTACATGGCCTTGAGAAAAATCAGCCAGGACCGTTAGATTCTGTCGGTTCTTCTCAGACCGTTCGCGGCTTTGTTGCTGAATCTTATTAGCCAGAGCCTTCCACTGCTCAGCAACTTCCCCGTCTTCCATCCGGTAGATTTGCTGCCAAATATAATTAATGTCTTCGACGGGTAACGGCGCTGGGGGCTGAATCTTGTCGAGTGTCGCGACCTGGATATTCTTTTCCAAATCCTCTCGCCAGAGTTTCGCCAGTGCCTGGTGAAGTTGCTTCTTGGTCTCCCGCAACTGCTGCTTCAATGCCTGATTCCTCTCCGGCAAATCGACTGCATTGGCAACCCACCTGGAACTCATAAAGACACCGGCCAGCGCGTAGTACTCTTTTTGTGAAACAGGGTCTAACTTGTGATCATGGCAGCGAGCGCATGAAATCGTGATCGCCTGGAAGGCCTTTGAAAAAGCATCAATCTTGTTATCAAGCATCTCCTGGTGAATACCTTCAAAGGACGCACTGTCACCATGACGTTTTTCTCCCATCTGGTAAAACATCACGCCAATCAATGACTCGTTGAGTTGCTTTTCCAGGTTCACGCGTGGGTTGGGTAACAAGTCACCGGCGATCTGTTCGCGCGCCAGTTGGTCAAAGCCGATGTCCGCATTAAATGCCCGCACCAGGTAATCCCGGTATCTCCATGAACCCTTCGCGGTCACATCCCATTCGTAACCATACGTATCGGTATAGCGAACCACGTCCATCCAGTGACGAGCCCAGCGCTCACCAAAGTGTGCTGACCCCAGGTAATGTTCGACGAGGCGATTCCAGGCATCGCCCGACTTGTCCTCGACAAAGGCCCTCACGTGCTGGGGTTGCGGTGGCAATCCGGTGAGCGCATAGGAGAGACGACGAATTAGAACCTGCCTACTGGCCGGCTCGGCCGGGGCCAAACCTGCCTGCGTCAGCTTGCCAAGAATAAACGGATCAATCGACACTCCCGACCAACCCGATCGGTTAACCTGCGGCGGATCGACATCGGCCAATGGTTGCAGGCTCCACCAACCAAGGCGTTGCTGGAATGCTGCTTCCCATAACTCACGGGACAAGGCTTGCGGACTGGCCGGTTCGTCCCGTGGATCAACTGCCCCAGCCTTGATCCAGCTAACAAAATCCTGGATCACTGCAGCAGGTAATTTCTTTTTGGGAGGCATCTCCAGGGACTCATGTTTCATGGCAGAAACAAGGAGACTCTTTTCCAGGTTGCCTGGTACCACTGCCGGACCGGACTCGCCCCCCTTTCGCATGCCTGGGCGACTGTCCAGGAGCAACTCCCCTTTCGGTTCCCTGCTCAGTACCGAATGGCACTCGTAACAATGCAGTACCAGTACCGGACGAATCTTTTTCTCAAAGAATTCTAACCTGGCAGCCTGGTCAGCCGATGGCTCGACCGCGACAAGGACAGTTGCCTGGAGCAGCAAGATCAACGGAGCGATCAGCCCAGTGATCATGACAGATCGTCTCGCTGGATCCTGAATTCCCATTCAACGTATCTCCTGCCGACAGCTAACAAGCGATCCTGTTCACTCTGCTTTCACCGCTGGTAAAGTCTTTACCATGCCGGCATCCGTCCGTTGTAATTCAGCAACCAGTGCCTGGCGAAATCTTTTCAGTTGTCGTTTATGCGTAGCATCCAGTGCCAGGTTGGTCAGTTCCTCCGGGTCCTTACGCAAGTCGTACAGCTCTTCGATTTCACCGTCCACCAGCGAACGGATGTACTTGTAACGCCCTTTCACCAGGAACACCCACCAGGGAACGCCACCAGGGTCAAGCGAAGCGCTATCTGGCGGTACCTGGTCCGTATCAGAACCATAGTTGCGTCCCGTAAACGTCAGTAAGACAGGTTCCTTTCGGGCAGTAGAAGGGTCTTTCAAGAGGGGTGATAAGTCATGTCCATGCATTTTCCAGGGCAGATCCAGGCCAGCGAACTTGAAGAATGTTGGCACCAGGTCAACACCTCCAACGGGACGACGACAGGTTTCACCGGTCGCAATGGTGCCTGGCATACTAATCACCATGGGAGATCGGAGCGTGGCATCATAGGGAGCAATCTTGCGACAAAAACCGTGTTGTCCCCAACCGAATCCCTGGTCTGAGGTAAACACCACGAGCGTATTCTCCAGTTGCCCGGTTTCCTTAAGCGTGGCAATCAGCTTGCCAACCCCATCATCGATTCCCTTCACACCCTGGTGGTACTGGCGAACCCAGTCCTGGAGGCGATTGCCGTGGATCCCCTTGGCACCCTCGACCGTCTTGCCACCAAACGCACCACCTTTCATCTCCGGTTCGCCATTCTCATCCTTGACCCAGTATTGAATCTTTTGCATGTAAGCAGGCTTGCCGGCTCGCGGTGGATAAATATCTTCGGGAATCGGCACCTCGACACCCGGGTAGGTATCCATGTGCCGCAGGGCCGGAGTAAAGGGCCCATGAACAGCCCCGTAACAGACCCAGAGGTACCACGGTTTCTCCTGGTCACGATTTTCTCCACGGATAAAATCAGCTGCCAGGTTCGTGTAATTGTCCGTCGAGTAACCCTCCGTCTTGACGGCCGGACCACCGTTGGTCTCCAGCAACTGGTCGTAAAAATAGGCGCCTGAATTCTTGATATGACGTGGTCGGTTCCAGACCACCTGGTAATCCCAGTCCCGACCGAATCCGGTATCGGTCCCCGTATGCCACTTACCAATCTGGGCCGTGGTATAGCCCTGCTGACGAAACACCGAGGGCCAGAACGGACATTGCTTGGGATCGTAGGTACTGCCCGGATACTCCCCGGCCATGCGCATCGACTTAACACCGTAGGGATGATGACCGGTCAGCATGGCCGCCCGTGAGGGCATACACCAGGTTCCCACGTAGGCATGCGTGAAACGAATTCCATCCTTGGCCAACTGGTCAATATGCGGTGTCTTGACCCAGTCGAAAGCCTCGGGATAACAGCTGACGGTCCGGTGCGACTGATCATCGCTGTAAATAAACAGGATATTGGGCCGCTTGTCAGCTGCTGCCAACGTCTTGGCAGTTGAACCGATCCCACATACCAGGAGTCCCAGGAGGGCAATTTGCAAAAGGTTAAGTTGTCTCATCGTTAAATCCCAGAAAAACTATTGTTCGTGCCGAATCACTCTGTTTCTTAATGTACTGGAAGCAAATCGCCAAAACTAGCAACGGTCACCCGGACCCACTATTTTCCCAGGTACCAGCGACCTGTCTCGATCTACCATAAACCATCAAAACCGTCGTTACATTGCTTGTATTATTCCTCACCAAGAGAGACACTGACTACGCAATCCACGACTGTCAGCAAGTCTTTAATTCTCAGGTGGAAATCATGAAATTCGGCGTAGGCGTCATCGGTGCCACCGGTTACATCGGCACCCCGTACCGACAAGAGATCCGTGAATCATCCGGTGACATCAAGATCATCGCACTTTGCGCCCGTCGCCGTGACCTGCTCGAAGCTGCCGGCAAGGAAGACAACGCTCCGCTCATCACGGACAACTGGCGAGAAGTGGTGGACCATCCGGATGTTAATTTTGTCCTCGTGGCCACGCCCGATGCACTCCACCACGAGGCCGTTATGGCCTGTGCTGCCGCCGGAAAGCACCTGCTCTGTGAAAAACCAACCGGTGTCAACGTTCAGGAAGCGCATGCAATGTGGGCCGCCTATCGTGATGCGAGACTCGCACATTACGTACCCTTCTGGTCTCGCTATGTACCCTCGTTCGTGCGTGCCCGGGAACTGGTCCAGGCGGGAACCCTTGGGGAAATCTGCTCCGTGGTCTACCGCTGGCACAACCCGCGTCCGCTGACAATGCCCTTCACCTGGCGGGATGATGCGGAATTATCCTCGGCGGGCAGTATCGCCGACGTCGGTTCCCATGCCTATGACAGCATGCGCTGGATCACCGGACAGGAAGCGATTCGCGTACTGGCTCATGCGGATGTCATTACCCCTGCCAAACCTGACCTGGGTGCGATTAACCTGGATGAAGCCCTGGCCTGGACCACGGGCGAACAGAAAGCAGAAGTAACCGCAACGCGGAAAGGAACCGCCTTCGACTACGCGAACATTGCCTTTGCCATGGAAAACGGGGCCGTCGGATCCCTGATCCTTTCCCATGCACCGTTTCTGCGCAAGGGACTCGCTCCTGAACTGGAACTGCATGGAACCGAAAAATCACTGGCCGTGGATCGTGTGCGAGGTACGCTTACCCTGACGTCGAACGACCAGGATGAAACGGTCGTGGAAAGCTTTGAGAACGAGGACCTGGGGAACCGCTTTGAACAATACGTCTTTCCTGCCATCCAGGCACAACTGGCGGACCAGGACTGTCCTCACCCGGGACTGGAAGATGGATACCGGGTCCAGCTCTTTACCGATGCCGCTGCCCTCTCCGGGCAACAGGGGCAATGGATCACCCTGGCTGACCTGGAACCGTCATAGGGCCCAGGTATTCAACCAGGATCACGTCACATCAACCGGTTTGCCGGTCCGTCCCGATTCGATCGCTGCCTGGACCGTGCCGCTGATTTCACGGCCAATGCGGGCATCCAGGACCGTACTGCCATCGTTCTCGATCGCCTGGGCAAAATCTTCCATGAGCAGATAATCATTATCCATCGCCACACGTCGATGACGAAACGCGGCTGCCGGTTGACCACGATAATAGACAGCGACTTCGGGGCGTGCCTCGCTGATCACCAGGGCCCCCTTGCTCCCCAGTACATGGATCTTGATTTCACCAATGTCCGGATGACTGGCAGCCCCGATCCGACCAATGCAAAGTGTTCCCAGGATGCCGCGTTCCATTTCCAGCGTGACCGTGGCAAGATCCTCCACGTCGTGATCCACGTTCACCTGGTGAAAATGGGAAGCCGTGCGAGCGAAGACACGTTCCACCCGGGATTCCAGTAATACCTGGATATAACCCAGCGGATAAATCCCCTCGATCTGCAACTCTCCCATCGCTTCCTTGCCAACACCCCCATCGGCCCCCGTAGCGTGTGCGGCAACCTGGTGATCCAGCCAACTGGTCACTGGCTCGTCCTCCCCTCGACTCCCTTTCGGTGGCCCCGAGTCCTTGGCAAAATAAAAATCAACATGGATCGCATAGGGATCACCTATCTGGCCATCGATGATGGCCTGTCGTGCATGCCGCAATGCCGGCAGGTAATTACGATTCCACATCAGGAACTTGATGTTGTGCTCCTCGACCGCCGCCACCAGCCGATCACATTCCGCAATGCTGGTGGACATCGGCTTATCCTGGACCACGTGCAAGCCGGCCTGCGCTGCCCGTACACTCAAGTCACAGTGCCGCTCCGCTTCCGAACTCACCACCGCCACCTGGACGTCATGCTCCTGCAGGGCCCGCTCGACATCCCTGATGTAGGGAATGCCAAATTCATCCGCAAACAACTGGTTTCTCTCGTGGACCCAGTCCGGCTGGTCTGCATCGTCTGCCACGACCACCAGGTCAAAACGAGGGTGAGAAACCACTCCGCGAGCAACATAATCATGCTTCACGACGCTCAACACAGCGCAACGAAATTTCCCATTGGATTCAGCAGTCATCGGTGCCTCCCGCACTCATCGTCACGACTTCACCACTGTCAATCGAGTGCCTGACTGCTTCGCAGACGCGCGTCACGGCCAACCAGTCCGAACCGGTCACCACCGGATCTCGCTGCTGCCGTATCGCATCACAAAATTCCTGTAACTGCGCAACCCATCCCAGGTCTGCGCTACCTGTCCCGACGGCCGCAGGATGTTCACCGCGATAAACCAATTGCTTGTTCCGGTGATCATCTGCGTAGGCCGCTCCTGCGGAACCAATCACGGAAAAGGAAAAATAGCCGTCCCCCGGTGGCAAGGTACCCGAACGGTCAATCACCGCCATACCACCGCCGTGGAAACCCAGGTGGACCTGGAGATAATCGCGTTCGCTGTCACCCAGCACGGAGCGGGCAACTGCATAGACTTCCTGGGGCAGCGACTGGAAGACGTTCAATACCAGGTCCAGGTCACGCAAGATACCAGGGGCTGCCAGCGAGGAGTTTCCCTGGGGCGACCAGCGATGGATCCTGACCAGTCCCGGGTCACCCAGTTCCCCGGCGACCAGGCTTTCCTGCGTGGCCTCGAGCGACGGCTCCAGGCGATCGGTGCCGGCCACCATCAGGCAAGTGCCCTGCTCGCTGCATTGTGCCAGTAGCCCTTGAACCGCCGTGCTGTCCAGGGGACTGTCCAGCGGTACCAGCAGGTGTTTACCAGCTGTCACTAACATTTCACAATCACGCGGCACCGCTGTACCCAGCAGGATCGCCGCATCATATTGCGACATGTGATCCGGGATCATCTCCTCGGCGGATGATACCACCACGGTAACTTGCGCACCCTCGATGCGCGGCAGCAGTGCCTGCACTCGATCCACGCAGTCCCCTGATCCTATCAACGCAAGTCGTACCATGAATCATCTCGCTGCCAGGTTATCTAATCGCTCTTCTGCTAACCTAGTCTGACCGTGTTTCTCACATTTTTCCAGTAGCATGGCTATCTAAAGCAATAAATCGACTGGCATCACGGTAACCTCTTTATTTGCTCGCAACATGCTTTATCCTATAGATAAACCACTCGGGGATCACCATTCTCACGGAGGCAATTTCGATGTTCAACACAACTCGTCTAACCCGTCGCCAGGGAATGCAGCTACTGCTCCAGGGAAGTGCCGGGGCCGCACTGGCCAGTACCACAAGTGGCCTGCTCAAGGCGGCCGATCCACCCGCAGGCCGAACGGTACCGGCGGTACCGGGAACTTTTGAAATCAAGTGGCGACGTCGAAAAAAACAGGGCAACGCCGTTAAGCCCATCGAGGAAACAACCCACTGGAAAGCCTCTGAGACGGCGATCATCATCTGCGACATGTGGGCGGACCATCCTTGCCAGCTCGCCGCCATGCGAGTCGATCGCATGGCACCGCGCATGAATCGAATCATCTCGCTGGCCCGCGACCACGGGGTTGCCGTGATCCATGCCCCCAGTAGTGGTATCAAGTACTACGAGGATACCCCGTATCGTGAACGCATGAAAAAAGCGGTTTATTCCAAGCCGCCGGTCCCGATCCAGGGCTGGTGTTACCTGAACCCCAAATTCGAATCACCGCTGCCGGTCGTGGATAACGTCAAGCGCGGCACATCCAACGTGACGGGCTGCGATGACCCGGATCCCAGGCCTCTGCCTAATCATGACCGACATCAGCATCCGGCAATCAAGATCATTGGTTACGACGGGGTGAGCGATAATGGCCAGGAAATATTCAATTTCCTCGAGCAGGAACAGCGTAAGAATATCGTGCTGATGGGAGTTCACACCAACATGTGTGTGCTGGGACGTCCTTTTGGTATCCGACAACAGAAATACCTGGGCAAGAATGTTGTTCTCTGCCGTGATCTTACCGATGGACTCTACGATCCTCGCGACAAACCCCATGTCAGTCATACCCGGGGTGTCGAGTTGATTATTGAACATATCGAGGAGCACTGGTGCCCATCGATCCTCGGTGAAAGCCTGACCCGCGTTCTTGATGGCTCGAGTGGTCCATGATTTACAGGTATCATGAATCACTGCATTCTTCTTTACCATGTCACCTGCTGTTTTCCCGGAGCATCTCACCATGACCATGACTCGCATCCTGACCGGCGTTCTTCTTGCCATCTCGTTTCTTTTTTCTGCCGTCCAGGGAGCTGAAACCAGGCAGCCGAATATCGTGCTGATCATGGCTGACGATCTTGGCTACAACGAACTTGGTTCCTATGGCCAAAAGTTGATACAGACACCTTACCTGGATACCTTGGCCACGCAGGGCATGAAGTTTTCCCGCAATTATTGTGGCAATGCAGTCTGCGCACCCTCGCGCTGTGTCCTCATGACAGGGCGACACCCGGGCCACGCCTGGATTCGAAACAATGGCGAAGTCAAACCTGAAGGTCAACGTCCTATCCCGGCTTCGGAAATCACCATCGGTGAAGTTCTCAAGGATGCCGGCTATGCCACCGGTGCCTTTGGAAAATGGGGACTTGGATCACCCGGTTCCGAGGGAGATCCGGTCCACCAGGGATTCGATCGCTTCTTTGGCTACAACTGTCAACGACATGCTCACAGCTATTACCCGTCTTACCTGTGGAGCAACAAGAAGCGGATTGTCCTGAAGAATAACCCGCCCGTACCGGGTCATGCTTCCCTGCCCGACGGCGCCGACCCGGCTAATCCTCGCAGCTACGACATCTTTAAAGGCCAGGACTACGCACCCGATCGCATCAACGAACAGGCACTGGACTTTATCCGCAAGAATAAAGATCGTCCCTTCTTCCTTTACTACCCCACGGTCATTCCTCATGTGGCCCTGCATGTACCGGACGAAGAACTCAAACCGTACCTGGCCAAGAATTGGAATGATCCACCGTTCACGCGTGGCAAGGGTTATGGCTACACACCGCACTTCACACCACGGGCGGCCTACGCAGCGATGATTACCCGCATGGACCGATACATCGGCCGCGTGCTGAACTTGCTCAAAGAACTGAAACTGGAAGAAAATACCATCGTTATCTTTACTTCCGATAATGGTACCACGCACCTCAAGCTGGAAGTGGACTACGATTTCTTCGAGAGCGTCAAACCGCTGCGTGGTCTCAAGGGTTCACTCTACGAGGGTGGGGTTCGGGTACCCCTGATTGTTCGCTGGCCAGGACACATCAAGGCGGGCAGCAGCAGTGATTTTGTCACGGGATTCGAGGACTGGTTGCCAACGCTGCTGGACCTCATCGGCCGGGACAACAAGATACCTGCGGGATTGGATGGCATCAGCATCGCCAACACGTTGCTTGCCAAAGAGCAGGAACCTCGACCTTTCCTGTACCGGGAATTCTCAGGGTACGGTGGACAGCAGGCCGTCTGGTACGGACCCTGGAAAGGGGTACGACAGAACCTGTTGCGCAAAAACAATGCAACGCCCCTGAAAATCGAGCTCTACAACCTGGATAAGGATATTTCCGAATCAAGGAATGTCGCAGCCGATCACCCACAGGTCGTCGCAGAAATCCGTAAGCTGATGGTGGAACAACACACCACCTCGGAGTTCTTCCCCATCAAGCCACTGGATAACCAGTAGCGCCACCAGCAAAGTGACTACTTCTTTTTCGCTTTACGTCCGGTTTGTCGTGTAATCACCTGGCCCGCCAGGTTACCAAGCAATCGCTCCTGGTCCACGATCAACTCGCCTCCGACCAGCACATAGCCAACCCCCTCGCTGTACTGGTGAGGCTTAAAGGCATCCGCACGGTCCTGGATCCGCTGCGGATCAAAGACAACCAGGTCCGCATGGGCACCCTGGCGAATGACACCTCGTCCCTCCAGTTTCAGGATACTGGCAGGCAGGGATGTCGACACGCGAATCGCTTCCTCCAGCGAGATCAACTTCCGGTCCAGTGCAAAGCGACGAATCTTGCGGGGAAAGGCTCCATAAAAACGTGGATGTACCGGGCCGTCACCGGGCAAGGCGATACCCGCATCGGTTGAGGTGGCCGTCCAGGGTTGGGATGCCAGCGCTTCCACATCCTTCTCCGACATGGAAAATCCTCGCAGTCGTGCCCCCCCGGGCCGTGTACGATCTCCTTGCAGTTGTAGGCGAATGGCCATTTCCACCTCGTTGCACTTATTCGCTTTTGCCAACTGGCCCAAGGTCTTTCCGATAAAATCCGCTTTGATGTGCTCCACGACCACGATATGATCACCGCCGCCACGTCGCATCATCTCGTAATAA
>JAZADA010000512.1:0-7954 GCA_036124135.1 Planctomycetota bacterium
TGGCGAATCGTCGAGGTAGGTTTTCACGATTAGCAGGTCGTCGACAGGGAACAGTTAAACCGTCGACTGGTTATTATGTGCGTCTCCAGGGAATGGAGACGTTGGAACGTCGACTTGTCTTGTCGACCCTGGGACCTTTCCCGCGGATCGTGCAGCCAACTGCAGTGCTCGCAGGGGGTGACACGCGTGTGGTGGGAGGAACGGTAACGGACCAGTTTCGCTCCGTGGGAATTATCGGTGATCGCTTCGGTGGTTTTTGCAGCGGTACGCTGGTTTCACCGGTTCACGTGGCAACAGCAGCTCATTGTGCGGTTGGAATTGAGCCGCAGGATGGCCGCTTTAGCGTCGAAGGTACGACCTATGAGACGCGGGCTATTCACGTACATCCGCGCTATAACGACTTCACTTTGGACAACGATATCGCAATCTTCCACCTGGAACGAGCGGTTACCCAGGTGGTCCCAAGTCCTATCTTTCGCGGTGTCCCGCGCGTTGGCCAGGTGCTGACGCTGGTTGGTTACGGGGCCGGCGGGACCGGTGAGTCCGGTCATAACGGAGACTTCGGGACGAAACGTGTTGGCTTGACTCCCATCGATGGTGTGGAGGAAACCTTGATTACCTGGCATTTTGATGATGCCACGGAAAGCAATACGGCTCCAGGTGATTCGGGGGGAGCGGCATTTTTAACCGTTAATTCACAGTATTACCTGGCCGGTATCACCTCGGGTGGTGACCGCTGGGATGCTGGCTTTGGAGATAACTCGTTCGATACCCGGGTCGATAGTTTTGCGGACTGGATTGACCAGACGTCGGACCAGGCCACGTCGGATCCTTCCGGGCAGTCGGGCGAAGAGGAGGAGGACGAGACTTCGGATGACAGTAGCGAGGACCAGGCTGGTGATGAGCCTGGTGACCAGGAGGTGGATGACAGTTCCAACGAGGATCCAGGTGACGATACCCAGGATACTCCGCTGGTCGATGATGAGACGACCGATCAGGAGACCGATAAGCCGGAGCCGCCCGTGGTGGACCAGGATGATCATGCTGACGTCGCCGGTCCTGAAGCTACCGAGATCCTTTTCGTGGATGGGATGGGGGTCAGCCAGGGTGTCCTGGAAATGGCCGGCGATCGGGATGTTTTCCAGGTCGTACTTGCTGAAAGTGGCTTGGCAGTCATCGGGGCAACGAGCGTTGATGGGCGACTTGATACGTACCTGCGAGTTTATGATGAAGCCGGTAGCCTGATTGCTGAAAATGATGATGCTGGCGGCAGTTTTAATAGCCAGGTCCAAATGGAGTTAGAGGCGGGATCTTATTTCCTGGACGTGGGAGCCTATGCTGATTGGGGCATCGGGAATTACGAGGTGCAGGTGGAGATACTCGCTCCAGATTCCGGTTCGGTCCCGGCAACAGAACTGGTAACCCTGAATCCCGAGGGGCCAACCAGGTTGTCGGGTGAAATTGTCTCGCCAGGAGAGATTAGCAGCTACTCGTTCGTGGCAACCCAGAGCGGTCGCATGACGATTCGGACGAATCGACTTTCTCGTGGCATGGACACGATGCTCACCGCCTACGATTCCCAGGGGAATGAATTGGCTTTTAATGACGACTGGCGTGGCCTGAAAAGTCGCGTGAGGATTTCAGTGGAAGCCGGCGAAACCTATCGAGTTGACGTGGCTGGTTACCGTGATAGTACGGGATCCTATCGCCTGGTCATGAAAACCAGGGATGCCGTCGACCCATGGTTCGTGCCCGGTGCGGATAACTTTCACTTTGATGTAACCACCCAGGATGTCGAGTCGACAATCCAGGATGGCCTGGATATCGTCACGGAAGTTGCGGACACGATCCAGGATGAGGTCTCTGCAGTAGCAGAGACCGAGGTCGTGGAAGGGGTTTGGACAGAGACCGAGGAATGGACTCAATCCACGGGAGACTGGAGGCAGGGCCTGGTGTTTGATATCGGTCATCACGTTGATACGGTCCTGGATCTTGATGTGGACTGGCTGGGCTGGTTGGAGAATACCTGGTTCTAGTCATCGTTGATTTCGATCTTGGCTGCCGCCGAAGATGTTGTACGTCAGGTTGCATTGTGCAAGCTCCCCGGTTTAAATGAATCGCTCCCAGGAACCTGTTTGTCCGAAGAGCGTACCTCATGAGCCAGCTAACGCAATTGTCGCACCCGGTCGTGCAACATCATCTGGCGGCGCTGCGTCATGTCGAGACGCAACCGGCGGAGTTTCGTCGCCTGGTCCGTCGCTTGACGACGTTACTGGCCTGTGCGGCCACGGAGGATCTCGCGCTGCAGGATTGCACGGTACAAACACCGCTGGTCAGTATGACCGGTCAGCAGCTTTCGCAGAGAATCGGTCTCGTGCCAATCTTGAGGGCCGGAGTGGGGATGGTCGACCCTTTCCTGGAATTAGTTCCCACGGCCGAAGTATGGCACCTGGGTCTCTACCGGGATGAAGAGACGGCGCAACCGGTTCACTATTATGACAAGTTGCCGGCGGACAATCCCGTGGATGTGGCGTTCGTGGTGGATCCCATGCTGGCAACTGGTGGGTCGGCAGTGGCAGCGTTAACGACGTTGACCAACTGGGGAGTGACGGATCTGCGGTTGCTGTCATTGATTGCGGCTCCGGAAGGTGTTGAGGAAGTACAGGGGCGATTCCCGGACGTGGCGATCACCGTGTGCGTGGTGGACGAGTGCCTCAACGAGCAGAAATTTATTGTGCCTGGTCTGGGAGATGCGGGGGATCGCATCTTTAATACGTAAGGGTCCGACTAGTCGACGGTTAACCGGGTAAATCAAAATGACACAACGTCTGATCAGCTTTGGCGGTTTGTTTGTGCTGATGGGGCTGGCCTGGTTGATGAGTTCCAGTCGCAAACGCATCAATCTGCGACTGGTGATCGGTGGACTTTTGCTGCAGTTCGTGCTGGCATTGGTCATCCTGCGCACGCCACCTGGGCAATGGCTGTTCGCGGGAATTGGAACGGCATTCGATCATTTTATTGGCTTTGTTGATCATGGTGGCGCCTTTGTTTTTGGTGACGCAGCGACCCAGCAGGCGGTTGGCGAGGGGAAACCTTTGCCAGACGATTCTCCGCTGGTCAGGTTCTATTTCGCCCTGCGAGTGCTGCCGACGATTATCGTGTTCGCCTCCCTCATGGGAATCTTTTATTACCTGGGCATTATGCAATGGGTCGTCAATACGCTGGCCCGTCTCATGCAGATCACGTTGAAGACATCAGGTGCCGAGAGTTTGGCGGCAGCTGCCAACGTGTTTGTGGGGCATACAGAAGCCCCTCTCGTGGTCCGCCCCTACATCAACGGCATGACGATGTCCGAGTTGAATGCCATGATGGTGGGTGGTTTTGCGACGATTACCGGTGGATTATTGGCCGCTTATGCCGGCATGGGTATCGATGCCGGGCACCTGGTAACAGCCTCGGTGATCTCGGCTCCCGCGGCCTTGTTGATTGCCAAGATCATGCAGCCTGAAGTGGAAGTTCCACAAACGTCCGGTAACACCGCGGTCGACATTCCGCGGCAGGGCGTTAACGTGATCGAGGCTGCTGC
The DNA here is from genome assembly GCA_036124135.1 of Planctomycetota bacterium. Taxonomy (GTDB): domain Bacteria; phylum Planctomycetota; class Planctomycetia; order Pirellulales; family Pirellulaceae; genus JAZADA01. Next base: position 3,587 of record JAZADA010000512.1, read on the forward strand.
GATCGGTGCCTCCGACGGAATGAAATTGGCTGCCAATGTCGCGGTCATGTTGATTGCCTTCCTGGCATTGATCGCCATGATTAACGCAGGCGTCGGCTGGCTTGGCTCGTGGTTCGGCCAGGAGTGGAGTCTCGAGGTGGTGATGGGGGTGCTCTTTGCGCCGATTGCCTGGGTCATGGGAATTCCCTGGCATGAGTGTCATCATGCGGGTGAACTGCTGGGTTTGAAAATCGTTACGAATGAATTTATTGCTTATGATCGGTTAGGGCAGTGGATCACGGGTGACTCCGAACTTCTGTTGAGTAAGCGAAGCCAGGACATCATGATCTACGCCCTTTCCGGGTTCTCGAACTTCGGAGCGATCGGGATCCAGCTTGGTGGTATCGGAGGATTGGCGCCGGATCGACGTTCCGACCTGGCCAAGCTTGGCTTCAGGGCCATGATCGGTGGTGCCTTGGCGTGCTGCATGACCGCCTGCATTGCAGGGGTTTTGCTAGTCGATTAGTCTCTTTCGAGCGTGGCTCAGGGCGTCGGTCCACCGGGCAAAAGATCTGCCAGTTCCACGGTCCGGACGTAGCCTGCGTCGTCCACTTGCTTGTCGACATCGATCAGGAAGATCGTGAGTTGGGGACAGAATTCAAGCAACACCTGGCGGCAGGCGCCGCAAGGTAAGACGCCACCTGAACTGGCGATGGCGATGGCCTGGAAGTCGCGGTGCCCAGCGGCGACAGCATTTCCCAGTGCCACGCGTTCGGCGCAATTGGTCAGCCCGTAGGAACGGTTTTCCAGGTTGCAGCCAGGGGAAATATGCCCACTGGCTGTCTGAATCGCTGCCCCCACCATGAATTGTGAGTAGGGTGCATGTGCTTGCGAACGGGCTTCCAGGGCGGCCTGGCAAAGTGGATCAAAAAGGTCGCTGGACATGTTTTAACGCTCCGGTGACGAGGGTATGTGCGAGATGATCAACTCGTTTGGCGGGATGGGATCCGGCTCGATCGAAATTGCTTTGAGTATCCTGTCAGAGACGTGCTCCCGTTCTGCATCTCGAGCAAAAACGCGGGCCAGTCGTTGACCTGTTTCGACAAGGTCACCGACGTCTACGTGTATTTCCAGTCCCACGCCGTGGTCAATCGGAGCATTCATGACTCGTCGGCCACCACCCAGTTCAATGATCGCCTGGCCGAGCTGTTCCGAGTCGATGGCGGTCACGTATCCACCAGCGGGAACGTGTAGATCACTGGCCACGGCCAGCGGTCGATCGGCTTCCGGGTCACCCCCCTGGGCCAGGATCATTTGCACGAACTTCTCGTACGCTCTACCGGAGTCCAGGTGCTCGGAGACCAAGGTCTGTGCCTCCGTGAGATCGGTGACTGAGCCACTGGTGATCAATAGCTCGGCTGCGAACCGGAGCGACAGGGTTTTGAGGTCGCCTGGCCCCGCACCCTGTAGTAAATCGATCGCTTCCTGGACCTCCAGGGCATTGCCGATCATGCGACCCAGCGGTTGGTTCATATCCGTCAGGAAGGCAGAGGTTGTGAGCCCCATTCGTTGTCCGGTGGCGACCAGTGATTCAGCCAGGGCACGGCCCTGGTCGATTGTTTTCATGAAGGTACCATTACCGCACTTCACATCCAGGACCAGCGCGTCCAGGTTTTCCGCCAGTTTTTTGCTCATGATACTGGCGGTGATCAGGGGAATCGAGGCAATGGTCGAAGTTACGTCACGCAGCGCATACAGTTTCTTGTCGGCGGGCGCCAGTTCATCACTCGCACCGGTAATGACGCAGCCCACGGAATCGGTAACGAGCTGGATCTCTGCCAGGTCGAGGTCCGTGCGAAAACCGGGAATCGACTCCAGCTTGTCCAGCGTGCCACCCGTGATGCCAAGGCCGCGACCGGAAAGCATGGGAACCTGGCAGTCACAGCATGCCAGCAGCGGAGCCAGGACCAGGGAAACCTTGTCACCGATGCCACCAGTGGAATGTTTGTCCACGCGGAGCCGATTGCCTGTTGGCCAGGCGATCGTGGTTCCCGAGTTGAGCATGCACTCGGTGAGGTGGGTGGTTTCGTTCTCGCTCATGCCTCGGCAGTAGATGGCCATGGCCAGGGCAGCCATCTGGTAATCGGCAATGGTGCCGTTGGCAAAGCCCGTGACGAAAGACTCGATTTCTCCGGCGGAGAGTTCCAGGCCGTCTCGCTTGTGCGCGATGATCAGGGCGGGATTGGTTTGCATAATCGTTTTGCCCGCTATCGGCCCCGGCGCTGGGATGCGTAGCTGGCATCGCGGAGCGAGAATCTTTGCCTGGTTCTTGTCAACCCAGTTCCGGAATCGGACGGCCACCGTCTACCACGATGGGCACCGGGCGCCCCTGGGGATTGACCCAGTGGCTGTCCAGATCCACGTCCAGGTGGCGAAATGTCGTGGCGGCGATATCCTGGGGACGGACGATCTCGCTGGCTGGGCTGCCGCCTCGGGAATCCGTACTGCCGATCACTTGCCCATGTGACAATCCTCCGCCAGCCATGACCATCGACATGACGTTGGTCCAGTGATCGCGTCCCAGTTCCTTGTTGATGACCGGGGAGCGGCCAAATTCACCCATCATCATGACGAGTGTTTCATCCAGTAAACCGCGTTGTTCCAGGTCGGTAATCAATGCATGCAGCGTTCGGTCGACGCGAGGCAGCAGAGGCTTGAGGCCCTTTTCAATACCGCCCCAGCGAACATTGTCTCCATGATGATCGAAATATCCCCAGGCACCGCTGACAAGGACAAAGGTGACGCCAGATTCTACCAGGCGACGTGCCAGGAGTGCCTTTTCCCCGATGCTTTCACGTCCGTAAGCTTCGCGAGTAGCATCTGATTCCTGGGAGATGTCAAATGCTTCCTGGACCTTTCCGGAAACGACCATCTGGTAAGCTTCCCGGGTGTACTGATCCACCTGCTGGAGTGTTGTGTTCTGGTCCAGTTGTTGCTGGAGTTGCTGGAATTGCTCACGCAGTTTCGCACGATCCTGGAGGCGAGGAGCTTCGATGCCCTTGGGGAGTGCGAATTTCCCTGCCAGTTCGGCGCCCTTGACCGGGGCATGTTGCCGACCCATGTGTCCTGCTTCCCAGACGTCAGACGTCCAGCTGTTCGCCAGCCCGACGAAGCCTGGGAAAACCGGATCGTTGGGCCCCCGAAACTTGGCCGCGACAGATCCCATGGAAGGATATCCACCACCATCGCGGCCATCGTTGGTGCGACGTGCGTAAGGGTTGCCCGCTTGCATCGTAATCGGTGTGTGGTTGCTGGCGCTACAGTCGACAGAACGGACAACGGAAAGCTTGTCGGCGATAGACGCCTGCAAGGGCAGGTGCTCGGAGAATCGCACCCCGGGTAGTTGTGTTGGGATGGTTCCGAAGGGGCCCCGAATCTCCTGCGGAGCCGATGGCTTGGGATCCCACATGTCCAGGTGGCTAGGGCCTCCCGACAGCCAGAACAGGATCACGGCCTTGCGTTCCTTGCCCGTGCGGATTTTCGGTGTTGCCGCAGCACTGGGTGCTCCCAGGAAATGATTTAATGCCAGGCCGCTACAGCCTGCCATGCCAGCTTGCAGGAACCAACGACGTGACCCAACGGTAATCGGACTCGTAGCATTCTTGGGAAGTTGCATGGACATGGCCGTGATTCCACCAGGTGTAGGAATGGTAAAAGCGTTTAACGCAACAACACGTTTAACGCAACAACAGTAGTCCTATGATAATGTATTTCGGACAGCCGGGACAATAAAGAATTGTGGCTCGGGCGGCTATTCTGATTATCGGCAGAATCACGAGTGTTTCGAGCAATACCCGGTATTTTACTTCTGGGACCTGGTCTCGATCGTGATCTTGGCGTCCCGGAGCAGGTGGGTATAGTCACGGGTAATGGCCAGGATTTCCTGCAGGTAAGGGCCGGTCTGAAGTTCCGCTGCAGCCGTTTCCGAGGGTGGCTCCGTGGCGGAGGCGGAAAAACCTTGTTGGTATTTTTTCTGATCCAACGGAATGCTCTTCGCCTGCCGGTTTTCATGGAAGCGTTGGAACCGTTTCTCCAGGTCCTGCATCTCGGTGGAATTCTGTCGACGGGCCTGGGAACTGGTGATTAATGTCTTGATCAACGTGGGGTTGGTGAAAAGGTAGGGAGTGAACTTGATTGGGCTAATCTTGTCAAACGGCACAGTGTAATCAAGTTGAGATTCACCCGTTGCTGGCGAGTCCGTAAACGAGGGCAGAACGATGTCCGGGAGGACGCCTCGCAGTTGAGTGGTCTCGCCGTTGGGTCGGTAGAACTTCTGGGTCGTGAGTTTCAGGGCACCCAGTTCCGCTCGCTTCGCCGAGGGTCGAAATA
>JAZADA010000513.1:0-2862 GCA_036124135.1 Planctomycetota bacterium
GATCACCACCAACAGGCCCAGCAGTTACTTGAGAAGATCTCCAAAAACCTGATTGCCAAGGGAGCAAAACGTACCACCGAAAAAATCCAGGGCCTGGAAACCGTGCGTTTCGCGATCCCCAACCAACACGACGACACCATTATTCACCACGCATACTATCGCATCCACGAGAATCACCTCGTGGCCACGGATCACGCCGTCGTGCAGCAACAGGTCTACGCACGATTACTGGAAACAGAAAAGAAGAGCCTGGCACAGGTTGCCGCCTTCGAGAAAAGCTCGCAGCAAATCCAGGAAGTCGCTGGCGACAGTCAGCCTCATCTACGCTGGTATGTCGACCCGTTTGGTTATGCAGAGGTCGTCCGGGCTGCCGCACGTGGCAGCAAGAATCAGAAAGACATCCTGGGCTTGCTCGCCAACCAGGGTTTCTCAGCCATCCAGGGCCTGGGAGGAACCGTCACGTTTGCCCATGGTGAACACGACATTACTCACCACACCTGGGTCCATGCACCCGCTGATCGTTCCGGTGTTCAGGCGCGTCTGAAGCACGAACAAAAACAGATCGCTGACGGTCAAAAAGTGGATCCTCGGACTGCCGCCAAATCTGATGACAGGTACGTCCAGGCTGCCCGCATGCTGCACTTCCCTAACAGTTCACAATCGAAAACAGAAAACTGGGTACCTGGAAACGTCTCCTCTTACCTGGCCCTGAACTGGAAAATAAAAGATGCCTTTGAATATTCCAAGACACTGGTCAACGAGATGCTGGACACGGAACCCGGCGAAGACCTGTTTGAAGAAATCCTGGATGGTATCGCGCATGACGTGAACGGACCGCAGGTAGATTTCCGCAAGGATCTGATCGCATTTTTTGGCGACAAGGTCTACCTCATTAGCGACCATACCCTGCCAATCAAGCCTGACAGCGAACGCTGGCTGTTCGCCCTCGACGTCACGGACCAAAAAGCAGTTTCGCAGGCAATCGAAAAGCTCATGAAGGCAGAGCCAAACAAGAAAAAAACCGAGTTCCAGGATCACGTGATCTGGGAAGTACTGAATGTCGAAGAAGCGGTCGACGTGGAGACACTGGAAATCAGCGGGGCAGGTTTCGAACCCTTTGGAGCCGAGGAAGAAGCTCCGCCCGAGGATTCAGGAAAGCTCCTGTCCAAGTGGGCCATTTCCGTGAACAGCAACGGCAAGCTCATGGTTGCCTCTAGTGCACAATACATCATGGACATCCTCAAGGGCCAGGAAAACAACAGCCTGAACAGCAGCAATGATTTCCAACGCATCAATGCTTCCCTTGAAAAAATGGGAGCATCGGACACGTGCCTGAGACTCTTCACACGAACTGATAAGGCTTATCACACGTCCTACGAGCTATTGCGACAAGGTAAGATGCCGGAGTCCAAGTCCTTGTTCGGCATGATCCTTAACGGCCTACTGGGGTCCGAGGAAGAAGGCGCTATCCGCGAACAGCAAATTGACGGCAGCCACATGCCTGCCTTCAAACTGGTCGCCAAATACCTGGGACCCTCCGGTGGGTTTGTTAGTGCCCGGGAAGACGGATGGTTTATGTCCGGATGCCTGTTGGCCAAACCGGCACCTTAATCCCATCGGTTTTCACCCGACGGATTTACAGTCCCACCTTGGCCCAGAACGGATGCTGACGGTCCCCGCGTGTACGCACGTCTTCCAGCAGAACATCCAGGCTCGGTTCGACCTGACGGCCCAACTCGCGCCCGTTGATGGTAACGTAAATACGTTCCCGGAAGTCTACCATCTCCGGTGAGATCCAAACGGTTACCTTCCCTGTCCCGCTACGGATGCGAATGCGATTGTTCTCCGATATCGTCCCCTCGGTTTCAGCCGGGCGTGACTTGGCGATTGGCCACTCCAGGGGTGCCACCACCGATCGTTCAGGAAAATCATCGAGTTCAGCCCACCAGAAATAATTATCCCAGAGACGCATCGTTACCGACTTGAACTCATCCGGAAAGAAATCTCGCTCGTGGAGCCGAATCCATTCAAACATGCGGTGAATCTCATCCTGGAAATGCTCGTGACCGCGCCCCCGATACTCCACGACCATGGTGTCAAATCCCTGTCGCGTCAGGTAACGATTAAAATCACGTGAATTCTCGGCCAGGCTATTACCGTCCATCTCACCCAGGACAAAATAAAATGACATGTTACGGCCATTTTCCCAGTAACGTGAAACGTACTTATCGGCACGCGCTACCACGGGAATGACCCCGGCCCAGAGATCTGGATGCGAGAGGCCGATGTCCCAGGCAGCATCTCCACCCATGGAATGACCGCTTAAAAAAATGCGGTCCGTATCGATGGAAAAACGCTGGCAGGCATCTCTCAGGGAAAACAACACTGCTGCATGCTCACGTGCCGAGTACATGTACTTGCTCTGGTAGGCACGATTCCAGACAGGAGCAATCACGATACATCCGTGACGCGTGGCCTGTCCCATCCGTACCTTCCGCTGCGGATGAAACGCCCCGGCCCACCAATCAATCTGCTGTTGTGCAGTGGTACCAGCGCCATTAAGTGTGACAATACAACGATACCGACGATAAGGATCGTAACCGGGAGGCAACTGGACCAGGTACCGAAACGACTCATCTTTCTTCAAGCCCGGCACCTCAAGTTCCATCAACCCGGGAACCGCTGTTTCCTGGGGCAACGTTTTCTTGACGGGCTTCATGTGACTGATCAGCCGGGCCACGTTTGCAGGCGCGCTCCCCTCCATGGTTCGCAGACGCTCCAGGATTGCCTGGCGATCAGCCTCGATATCTGCCGCCAGGTAATCACGCACCTGGTCACGCACGGTACGCAGTGAAACCGCTA
>JAZADA010000514.1:0-4504 GCA_036124135.1 Planctomycetota bacterium
AATCTCAGCAATCGAAGCCAATGCTTCCCCCCGAAAGCCAAGTGTTTCGACATGAAACAGATCGTCAGCATCCTGGATTTTACTGGTCGCATGACTGGCGACCGCCAGTTCCAATTGTTCTGGGGCAATCCCACAGCCATTATCTGCAACTCGAATCAATTGACTGCCACCCTGTTCGACCAGCAGGTCAATCCGGGTAGAGCCGGCATCAACCGCATTTTCGAGCAGTTCCTTGACGACACTGGCCGGGCGTTCGATAACTTCCCCGGCAGCGATCTTGTTGATCACCGACCGCGGCAATTGAAAGATATCAGGCATGAAATCCGTTTCCTTGATGATTACTGTCTGCTACTGGAGGTCATATTCCTTTAGTTTCCGATACACCGTACGCGCTCCGATACCCAGGATACGTGCTGCCTCTTCACGGTTTCCGTTGGTCAGCTTGAGTGTTTGCTGGTAGGACCACTTTTCAATTTCGCTGAGAGGTTGACCAATTAACTCCACGGGTCCCGTGGCAGCCTCGGTCACGGCGACTGGCAACTCGGCAAGATCCGGCGGTAAATCATCGACATCCAGTATTTGATCCGAATCCACAACAATCATACTCTCCACGGCATTCCGCAATTGCCGAACATTCCCAGGCCAGTCGTGCGCAAAAAAGCGTCGCGTTACCGTGGGTGACACACTCTTGACTGGCTTGTTATGCCGTTTCACAAACTGTTTGCGAAAATGATCCATGAGTGGAATGATGTCTTCACGCCGCTCTCGCAGGCTCGGCAAATCAACCGGTACAACCTTCAAGCGGTAGTAAAGATCATTCCTGAATGTTCCTTGTTCGATCGCTGCCTCGAGCGGACGATTGGTTGCTGACAGGACACGGACATTCACCTTCACCTGTTCATTATTGCCAACCCGGGTAATAAACTGTTCTTCCAGTACCCGCAGCAGCTTGATCTGAGTTGCCAGTGGCATATCCCCGACTTCATCCAGAAACAGCGTACCACCATTCGCGTACTCGAACGCGCCAACGCGGTCCGTGACAGCATCCGTATAGGCACCTTTCACGTGTCCGAACAATTCACTTTCCACGAGATTTTCAGCAACAGCCGCACAATTGAGTGGAACCAGGCGTTTCGCCTTGCGAGGACTGTTCTGATGAATGGCCTGGGCAATCAATTCCTTGCCTGTGCCACTCTCCCCTGTAATCAACACGGATGCGTCCGTCGGTGCGATCCTCTTGATCCGTTCAATGACATCCTTCATCTTGTCGCTGGCGTAGATAATCCCCTCGAATCCGAAACGTTCATCAAGCCGCTGGTTCAATTCAAGGTTAGTTCGCCTCAGCATCACTGCTTCGGCTGCCCTCTTGGTTACCGCTCGCAAGCGATTTGGGGTAATCGGTTTTTCCAGGAAGTTGTAAGCGCCTTGCTGCATCGCTTCCACTGCCTTCGGGACAGTCGCATGTCCGGTAACCATGATGACCTCACAGTCCGGCAATACTTCCTTGGTGCGTCCGAGTACTTCCATTCCATCCACGTCGTTCATCACCAGGTCGGTAACCACGACATCGAATGTATCGCCTTCCACGGCCCGCAACCCATCCGGCCCGGAGGTGGCCATCGCGCATTGGTAACCATCCCGTTCCAGACTTTCTACCATCGCCTGGGCATGTGCACGGTCGTTATCAACAATCAGCAGGCGAATTGTAGACGGAGACGGTTCCGGCGTCTCCGCCGCATCATTGGTTGCCATACCCTACATCATATCGAATCCATAAAAATCGAACCAGAACCCGAGTGCCATGAGAAGGTAGAAACCGACCAGAAACCCAGCACCTGTCCAGCCATACCGTTAAACCATGGCCTAAGCGGAATCACTGTCGGCCTTGGAAATACGGGCTGGAGCCGGAAATTCCAGCGTAAACTTCGTACCACGCCCCTCCACGCTTTGGACACTGATACGGCCCCCGTGTGCCTCAACCACTTTTCGAGCGGTCGGTAATCCCAACCCTGAGCCACCGTTCTTGGTCGTGTAAAACGCGTCGAACATGTTCAGTGCGGTCCGTTCACCCATTCCACACCCGGTATCGATCAGGTCCAGCGCCACCGAATTCTTTGTCAGCCGCGTGGTGGCGGTTAATGTGCCCCCGTCCGGCATCGACTCCATGGCGTTCTTGACCAGGTTCACGATGGCGGCTTCCAGCGTTTCCGCGTCAATCAGGATCGAGGGAAGGTCAGGATCAAGGTACCGTCTGATCTCGACATCTGCATCAACAGCCTGGACGGCAAACAAATCACAAACCCTTCCCAGCACCTCGTTCAGGTTCCCGGCCAACAGGTTCAGTTCCTGTAACCGTGTGAACTTGAGAAAATCATTCAACAGGTTTTCAAGCCGTGTGCATTGTGTGTGCACGACGTCGACCTTCCTTAACGCCCGTCGTTCCCGTGGCGTCTCTGCCTCTGCAAGATCTTCCGCCAGCAGGTCCATGTTCATTCGAATCACGGACAAAGGATTCTTGATCTCATGCGCAAGCGAACCCGCTAACTCAGCCAATTCATGATACTTGGCCAACAGTTGCTGCAACGGTTGCCGGGCATCCGAGTCTTGCGGAGCGCTCATCGCGCAGGTCCCCTGTTGAAATCTATAAACGAATCGATTGCATCTATAATAACAAGAGCCAGTCAACATACCTACCGAACACGGAAACCGAAAATATCTTCGGACGACCGGACCGGAAAAAAAGGCAGCCAGGCAAATTGCCTGGCTGCCTGCATTACCTTATCAAAAGGATGGTAGTTTCCTCTCGAAGCTTAACGGCGAGAACGTCGTCCCCGACCACCTCGGCCGGATCTTTCACTTCTTCCCTCACCTTCCGAGGAACCGCTACTGCGTTCTCCACCACCGTTTCCGCCACCATCTTCGCCATCGCCTTCCTGCGATGCCATTTCATCTTCCAGCCCCAGTTCTTCAAGGGCTTTGCGGCGACTTAACTTGACACGGTCATGGTCATCAACATCGATAACCAACACTTTCATTTCATCGCCTTCTGAAACCAGGTCCGCGATATTGTTCACGAATCCAGAGGACAATTCACTAATGTGACAGAGTCCATCTCGACCTGGCAGGATTTCAACAAAAGCACCGAAGTCCTTGACGCTGGAGACCACACCGTCATAGATCTTGCCGATCTGTACGGTTGCCGTGCAGGCTTCGATTCTCGACAGTGCTTTTTGAGCATACTCGAGGTTATCGGAAGCCACGGTTACGACACCATCATCATCGACCTCGACCACGGTACCGGTTTCCTCCTGGATCAGGCGAATATTCTTACCACCGGGTCCAATCAGCATACCAATCTTGTCGGGCGGGATATTGGTTCGCAATAATTGCGGAGCATATTGCGAAGTCTCAGTCCGGGGACGTGGAATCGCGCTCAACATGTTACGCAGGATTTCAAGCCGTGCCTCTCGCGACTGAGCCATCGTAGCCGTGATGATTTCCTCGCTGATTCCACGAATCTTGAGATCCAATTGGATTCCGGTAATCCCGTGCTGGGTTCCTGCGATCTTGAAATCCATATCGCCGAAGTGATCTTCGTCACCAACGATATCCGTCAACAAGGTCCACTTGTCTTCCGACTCCTGCACGAGCCCTACCGAGATACCTGCGACAGGCTTGGTAATTGGAACGCCAGCTGCCATCAGGCCCAGGGTTGCTCCACATACACTTGCCATGGAAGACGATCCATTGGATTCCAGGATGTCAGAAATCACTCGCACCGTATACGGAAAATCCTCGGGATCCGGAAGTACCGGTTTGACACTACGTTCTGCCAATGCTCCATGACCAATCTCACGACGTCCAGGGCCTCGGATGGGGCGACATTCGCCTACCGAGAACGGTGGGAAGTTATAATCCAACATGAACTTCTTGGAGTATTCTTCCATCAGGCCATCAACCCGTTGTTCATCCCGAGATGTTCCCAGCGTAATGGATACCAGGGCCTGGGTTTCACCTCGTTGGAAAAGGGCCGAGCCATGGGTACGGGGCAACAGGTCGACATGGCACTCGATATTACGCAACTCGTCTGATTTACGGCCATCAGCACGCGTCCCGGCAATAATCAAGTCACGCACCACGTCCTCTTCCAGGTCATGCCAGGCACGCTTGAAAGCGGATTGTGAAACAGCGTCAGCGGCATCGGGATCCGGAATAATCTGTTCCATCGCCTCTGCTTTCAGGGACTTGATCGCCTCAGCGCGGGCCAGCTTGCCTTCCGTCTGCTTTTTCTCCTTGAACTGCTCATAATAAGCGTCCCTGAGCTTCCCAAGCACGCCATCATCTTCTGGCGGAATGAACTCGACTTTCTGGACGTCAACCTTGTCTGCCAATTCTCGCTGCAGTTGGCAAATTTCCTTGATCGTCTCGTGTCCAAACTTGATCGCTGCCAGCATTTCATCTTCCGGCATTTCGCGGGCAAAACCCTCGATCATCAAGACCACGT
>JAZADA010000515.1:0-8952 GCA_036124135.1 Planctomycetota bacterium
GATTTCATCCTGTTTCCAAAGACGCGTACGACCATGCTGCCCGAGACAAATACACTCAGCCGTTGGTCTGACGTGTTCCAGGATCCGGGGATTCACCAGGTAATCGTACAACACAGCATCAGCCTGCTGCAGGCAATCGACCGCCCGCAGCGTGATGAGACCGGGATCCCCGGGCCCCGCACCCACGAGAAACACCTTACCGGCAGTTTGCGATTCCTGAGTCATCCCGGGTATGCTGTGAAAAAGTATAATAAACAGAGTACATTTTTATTGGACAGCGATCCTGCCTCTTCTGCAAGATGCGACCCCGGAAGGTATCGATGAAATCACAGGTCATCTCGCAATCCCAGCGACGACATCTTCAGCAGATGTACGAGCGTGCCGTGACGACCATGAGAGGCAACCCTCAGAATCATCGGCTCGCACACCAGTTGCTCTCCGAATGTGTCGTACAGGATCCTGCGACACCAATCTATATCAACGCCTTGCTGGACAACCTGAAACAAGTGCCTGGCAGGCCAACCTGGGCATTCCTCTCAGCCTTGCGCAACTGGAAATTTTTCCGCGTCGCAAAAGAACACCCCAGCCCCTCGGTCATTGGCCTGGGATTACGCGCACTTTATCGTGATCCCGGTGACCTGCGCATTCTCTGCCAGTTGGCAACAACCTGCCTGACAGCTGATCTGTGGGCAGCTGCAGAGTGTTATCTGCGACAAGCACTTACCATTCAACCAGGCCATCAACAGGCCATTCAACTAATCGCTGAATCCTTGTTGCAACAGGCTCGCTTTGAGGAATCTCTTTTTTACTGGGAACAATTATCGAGAGAGCATGCTGCCAAATCACCGGTACGAGACGTGATCGAATGTCTGCAAGGCAACCTACCCACGATGCCAGCAAATTCTACAGGCATTTCACAACGCCCGGAAGAAAACCGCTTCCCTGACATTGACCAGGATCCAACCGTTCCTGCCTCGTACACGAAAGCTGCACAGAAGCTGTGCAAACAATATCGCTGGGATGAAGCCATCCAACTGCTCGAACGTGGCTTGGCAGCGACGGGTGCCGACCCGGACCTGCTGGACCTGCTGGAGACAATTCGGTTGGACAGTTATCGTCACCGTATTCAAATTGCCCGGCAGTTACATGAAATCCATTCTCCGCTCCTGGGATCAGAAACACTTAGTGATCTCCAGTCGGAACTCGCTCGAACTGAATTGCAGGTCAACGAACGACGGGCTCGACGATATCCGAATGATTATCACTGCCAACTGCAACTGGCTATTTGCTTGCGGCAAACAGCCAACTACCGTATGGCCTTAAAGCAATTGGAAAGCATCCCGAAAAACGACTCCCTGGCACCAGAAGTCGCCCTGGAAACCGGAAAATGCCAACAGCATTTACGCCAATTCACGGAGGCGGCTGAAACCTATCAACACCTGGTTGACCACCTGGAAAAACAGTCAGAAGCCTGTATTTATGATCAGGCATTGTATCACGGAGGAATTCTAGCTGCCGCCATGGGGGCGCCAGAGCAGGCTCAGCAGTGGTTAAGTCGCCTACTGGACCGTTCCCCGGACTACCAAGATGCCCGTGACCGGCTAGACAAGATGGTATCGATGAGCGATAACAGAAGAGATAACTTTCCACCTGCGGCTTCGCCGGGGTCGGATTCTTGAATTCCCTGCCGTTGACTATTACTGTTTGAGATTATGCCTAACACAAAAAGTGCCAAGAAGCGACTGAAACAAAACAAAGAGCATCGAGCCAGGAACCGCGCAGTCCGTTCCAATATGCGTACACACATTCGCAAGGTTCGTGATGCGGTAGCCGCTGGCAATATCGAAGAGGCGGAACAGGCTTATCGACTGGTCGCCCAACGCCTGGATCGTGCGGGAGCCCGCAGCCTCATTCATAAGAACCAGGCAGCTCGGCTAAAGTCCCGACTCCAGAAACTGATCAAGGCAGCCAAGCAGAGTGCTTAACTGATCTGCTCACTGCAAACGGGTAACCCTCTTCCTTGATTCTGTCTGCCGCCAGCGATCAGACACGGTGACGGTGCCACTTCACCAGACGATCCGTTCGGAGTCAAAGACCGGACCTTCCACGCAGGTCCTCTGGTAATCCCATTCTCCTGATTCATCTCGAATCTTAGCGACACACGAGAAACAGATCCCCAGGCCACAGGCCATCGGAGTCTCGAGTGATACCTGGCAGGGTACCTGGTACTGAGCAGCGATTTGACTGACTGCTTCCATCATGGGTTCCGGTCCACAGCAAACGATACGTTCGCTCAAACCGGACTCATTACCGTTCGACTTATTGGCAGCCGACTCCCGAAGCAGCTCTTCCAATCGTTCCGTCACCAGGCCATGGTGACCACGAGTACCATCATCTGTACAAAGCAAGGTTTCCACGCCAGCTTGCTGGAAGTCTTCCACACCTGCGAGGAACTCCTCGGATCGCGCGCCATAGCAAAGAGAAACACGCGGCACGACAATGGCTTCACGAGCCGGATTCCCATACCGTTTCTTGCCAAGTGATTCCTGCCCCAACGCAACAAAGGGCGTCTGGCCAATACCACCCGCTACCATGATTAAATGCTCGGTTTCAACCGGCAGGAAACCATTGCCCAATGGTCCCCAGACATCGACCGATTGCCCGGCTACCAGGTTCTGCAATTGGCTCGTCAACTTGCCTTTGACAATATAAACCACGTCAACGGCGATCGCGACACCCTGGCTATCTAGCATCGTATCGTACAACGCCAGTGGTCGCCCAATCAGCGGATCGTTCAAGCCGGACATGCGAACCATCAGGAACTGGCCAGGGAGAATCTGCCCTGCCATCTCAGGACATTCAAACCGCAGGCGAAAAGTATCCCGGGCGATCTGGACATTTTCCAGGACTCTCGCCGTACTCTGGATCGCCTGATCTGCGTAGTAATTGGCATGCACAGGATTGTGGTTCAACGTTTAGAACTCCTTTTCTTTCGTGTGCTTTTCTTAGTGGAACTGGCCTTCCGCTGACGCCCCTTGGGTTGCGATGCTTTTACCTTACCCTGTCCTTTTTTCGATTTCCGCGGCGTCTTCACTTTTCGCGAACTCGCTCCCTTGACCTTGCGATCGGCTGATCTTCCCGCAGCAGTTTTCTTGCGAGCCACTGACTTTCCGCCAGTTTTCTTCTTGCGGGACAGGGACTTGCTCCCTGACGTTTTCCTGCGAGTTGCTGACTTCCCTCCAGCGGTTTTTTTACGAGCCACCGACGACGACTTTTTCCTGGCACGCCCGGATATCGCCTTAGAAACATTCTTTGGCTCTGCCGCATGAAGATGCATCGTCTCCAACTTCCGCACTTCCGCAGGTGTCAGCTTGCGATAAGCTCCAGACGGAAGGCTACCGAGCTTGATGCTACCAACCGCCGTCCGACATAGATTGATGACCTTGTGGCCCACCCGCGCCAGCAACCGCCGAATTTCACGATTACGACCTTCCCGCAAGACGATCTCCAAATCCGTACTCTGGCGATGGTGTCGCTTGATATGAACGGATTCCGGCTGCGCATATCCCTCCGCCAGGTGCACTCCATGCGCCAACTGCTTAATCTCTGCAAAGCTGATTCGCCCCACCACCCGAACCAGGTAAGTCTTGGGCACACGATAGCGTGGATGCGTCAATCGATTGGCCAGCTGTCCGTCATTCGTAACAAGGATCAATCCTTCACTGGTACGATCCAGACGCCCTACGGGGAAAAGCCGCAAGTCACTGTGAATCAGATCAATGACTCGCCTACGACCTTCCGGATCTCGGTTGGTCGAAACCACACCGACAGGCTTGTTGACCATGTAGTACGTTTGTCGGTGACTGGCCTTGAGTTCTCCATCAACTCGAATTTTTTGCTGTACCACATCGACTCGAGTCCCCAGCTCGGTGACCACTTTCCCATCTACTTCAACGCGACCTTCCTCGATCAGCGCCTCGCAGGCCCTGCGACTTCCTACGCCGGCACGTGCCAGTACTTTCTGTAATCGCTCACCTCCATCCGAGTGCACTACAGATTTCCTGGATGCTGGTTTCTTCTTCACGCCGCGCCGTGTTCGGGAATTCATCGCTACCTTGCTTTCCAATCCTGCAGGTTCTTTAGGTACAACCCCAAGAAACCATCGGAGTACCCTCTTATCATACTTCGTGAAGAGGATTTATCACAGTGAGCGACCAGAAAGAGAGAGGCCCAGGACGACCCATCTAACGCCGCAATGGCAAGCTAACACAAACGTGCTCACCTGCCTGGCACACTATCGACCCAGAGCCGATTATTGACGGCCTCCGGAAGCGGTTGTTGATATCCACGAGGCCGGCCGCCCACGATTTCCGGAGCGGCATCCGTATTCGGATAAGGATCATGCAACACGGCCTTTGACTGTTGCTTGTAGATAGGACCAGGTGGGCCGTCAACGAAACCACTCGAAAACGTCTGGCAACCGGTCATCCCTGCCAACACCAAGCAGGCCAGGGAACCACGTAACATTGTCTTTATTGTTTCGATCATGTTTCCTACCACTTCAGGCCACAAGCGGCGGGAATTATACGAATCGGATGATTACTCGCAAAGACGAATCCGCCTCTGGCTACCAACTTTTAATGCGAATTAGCAAGAAAAACAGCTCGCCAGGCACACACCTTACGGCAGATACATGTTCAGCAGCGTCACAGGTTCCGTAGCCGTCAGCTGTACGGGGGAGTTGGCCGCCGGGATCAAACAGGTCTGCCCGATCCGCAGGGGCTCCTCCGCTGGATCGCTCGACAACGTTAACTGCCCGGCAAGAACAGAAAGGATATGAAACCGTCCGTCCCCTCCCAGTTCTCGTCGTCCCTTGAAACACAAACGATCCAGAACGAATTTATCGCAGCGAATCAACGACTCAATCCCATCGACCGCTGGACAAGTTGTCGAATCTTGCCGGACGACCGGGGCAGCGTCGAAATCGATTGCTTCGAACGCCTGCTCAACATGCAAGGGCCTGGACTCCCCGGCTGCGTCGAGACGATTCCAGTCATAGAGTCGAAATGTCGTATCGCTGGCCTGTTGAATCTCCGCGACCAGCAGGCCCGCTCCAATCGCATGCACAACGCCTGCAGGGATCAGGAAACAATCGCCAACGCACGGAGAAAAACGTTGCAAACATGACTCGACATTTCCCAGGAAAATTTCTTTCTCCAGTCGCTGACGATCAACTTCCGGATTCAAGCCGGCGTAGAGCATACTACCTGGCTCCGCATGAAGCACGACCCAGGCTTCTGTCTTACCACGATCCGGTGGATCAAACGCAGCAGCCAGCTTGTCATCCGGATGCACCTGGACCGAAAGGTCATGTTGCGCATCGATAAACTTGAACAACAGTGGAAATCCCGCTGCCGTGTCTTCGGTTCCCAACAGTTCCGATCCGTAACGAACACACAGTTGATGGAGGGTCATTCCCTGCAGTGCGCCGAACCGGACGGTACTCTGAACTTCCCGTCGATCCACCAGTTCCCAGCTCTCCGCATAATCCTCTCCGGGCGGCAGTGGTTTCTGCAAGCTGGTCGCAAAACGTCGACCGCCCCAGATATAGCGTCGCAACAAAGGTTCAAAACGAAGCGGATAAAGCGTCATCAGGTTTTCACATAGCCCATTGAAAATTAAATCTCTCGTCCAACTCCAACTGAACCCGCTACAGCATAAAGCAGCGCCCCGCCTGATCCCGTTGTCTCCGGGTATCAACAGTGGTATTATCAATTATGAATGAGCCGGCTGTCGTAAGAAACCCGTGCCTTAGCCAAATCTCGGGTCAGTCATCGTGCAACGAGCACAACAGCCTCCAGCGCTCAGCTGCATTGCAACCCTTAAACTTCTGACTTCCCGGATCCCTCGCACGGCCTGAAACGACAGGCTCTTCATGAAGCTCCTCGACGGCTGAACTTAACCCCGCTTCAACCGCTGGTACTGAACGAGAAACACGTCATGTCAAAACAGCCCCAAGATGACCTTTTTGCCGACACAACCATGTCGTTCGGAGAGCATCTTGAGGAGCTGCGCGGAGTCTTGGTCAAGGCGGTGTTCGCCCTGGGAATTGGCTTTCTACTCGGACTCATGATGGCCAACCAGGTCGTCATGCTGATTCAAACACCACTAAAAACAGCCCTGGAAAACTACTACCTGGAATCTGCTCGCCAGGAGATGGAAGAATCTCTCGGTGATAACATCAGCAGCGAAGAAGCGAAGGAATTACGTAAGAAGCAAGAGGAATTGATGCAGGAGCAGCTTGGCAACCGAATGGTTCCAGACACCATCCAGATCGATGCCCAGGCCCTCTTACGTGACTTGCAGAAAATCGCTCCTGACAGCTTCACCAATTCCTTCGATCCACCCGATGCACTTCGGCAATTCGAGGTCCAGACGTGGAACAAGGTCGACATTCGCGTACAAACGCTTAACGCACACGAAGCGTTCATGATCTGGATGAAAGCAGGTTTCATTTCCGGGTTCGTTTTCGCCAGTCCGTTTGTTTTTTACTACATCTGGTCTTTCATCGCTGCCGGGCTCTACCCACATGAAAAAAAATACATCCATCGGTACCTGCCTATCAGCCTGCTGCTTTTTTTCGCCGGTGCCGCCCTGGCTTTCCTGTTCGTATTCGAACCCGTGCTGGATTTCCTCTTTAGCTTCAACCGTGCCATGGATATCGATCCTGATCCACGTATCAGCGAGTGGATGAGCTTTGTCCTGTTCCTGCCACTGGGATTTGGACTCGCCTTTCAGCTGCCACTGGTCATGCTCTTTACACAACGGATCGGTCTCGTACCCATAGACGTCTTCATCAAGAAGTGGCGGATTGCCGTGGTGGTCATCTTTGTCCTGTCAATGTTCCTGACACCAGCTGACCCCATCAGTATGCTCTTGATGGCAGGCCCCCTCTGCTGCCTGTACGTGACCGGTATCCTTTTCTGCAAGTACATGCCAGGGAACAAGAACCCGTTCGCTGCCGGTTACGATCCCTAGCAGATGCAGGGGATGCTGACGCTGCACATGCTCACGGTAAGAGAAACGTGAGCTGCATGGGACCCTCAGCCGCCTGGAGCCACCTAGATGGCCTCGCTGCCACGTTCCCCGGTACGGATGCGAATACAGTCCTCGAGGGGCAATACGAAGATCTTGCCGTCCCCTATCTCGCCCTGTTCGCCACTGCGCCCGGCGGCCATGACAGCCTCGACCGTCCGATCCACAAAATCATCATTGACGGCAATCTGCAGCTGCACCTTGCGCAATAGGTTGACCGTGAATTCACGGCCGCGATACACTTCCGTCTGTCCACGCTGGCGACCAAAACCCTGGCAATCGACCACGGTTAAACGAAACACCTCAACATCGGTCAGGGCCGCCTTCACGTCCTCGAGCTTGCTGGGCTGGATAATGGCAATAATTAACTTCATCAGGAATCCCAAATACCGTGCGGGCCAAATCAGACTGCCTAGAATCTAGCCCCACTGAGAAACCGGTTCAAGCCGAGACACGTGCTTTCTGGGCCAAGTCGGGACAAACCAGGTTCGGGGCAGCCGTAAAAAGTGCCCCAGGTTCCGACCAAAGTAAGGCGGACACTTGGCCGGAACCATAGGGGCAACATCTCAGCTCACAGGGAGCCGAAGTGTTTCTGTTTACTGCGAGAAAGCACCTCTCGATGGTCCTCCTCCCAGGATGCTCAAATCGACACCAACGGCAGTTTGCGTTGTTGTATCGACATCCATAAGGCTAGGTATTCTATAAGCAAGCGGCATGCCAATTAGCATCAATCTCCTGGCCAGCAGACCTGTTACCCAGGGCATAAATTACTGTTATCACGTCACTTAGGATAAAGATCGAACTTCACAGGCCGAGATCAAGAAGATCTACTAAACCATGAACTGCGCATCTGCTGCGCAAAGAACGACGCGCATTTGGGCAGGTCTCCGCTTACCCACCAACGAGGGAACGTCCGCATGACCTCAGCCTGCTAAAAACAGGCCCCTAGTAGGATAGGATCGCGTCGATCCCAAAGGTCGTGGAATCGTCAACGAAGATCTCATCAAGATTATCCCAGCGAACCTCCGGACGTATTAACAGGTTCGGTGTTAGGCGGGCCGCCAAGCCCAAGGTCAAGTCAGAAATCTCATCAAGCGAGGAGCGGCGAAGTCCCAACCACTCATAGCGAAGCCCCAGGTCAACGCGATCTGTCAATCGATAGTTCATGTACTGCGTGATTCCTGTCATCGAATAAACCGGCTCCAGGAATTGCATGTCGGAAATGTAATCGGCTTGCAAGGCGTAATCGAGACGATCGCTCACGTTCACCTCCAGCACGATCGTGTGTGAATACACATCGGCAAACCGCCCCGTATCCCCGCTCGTGGCGATGTAGGAGAAACTAATCGCATCGGTTAACTGCACTTCCAGTCCACCGATCACCATGCTGCCATCTCCATGATTTGAGAACCCCGTGTCCCAACCTTCGACCCAGCCCGCAACCACCGACACCGAATCGCTTATCGCATAATCGGCCACGACCCCGGTGTAAGTGCGCGGCTGTAGTCCCATGCCATAGGTGTGTGAGTAAAACGCATTGGCCGTAGCCGGCATCGACTCCAGGCCAGCGTTGTTAATAAAGTGGCCAAGTTTGACGTTCAAGCGGTCATAAGCCAGTTCCAGGTAAAGCTGCGGAATCGCATGTCCGTAAGCGCGACCCTGATCCCAACTGGTATCCCAATCAAGTCCACGAAAAGCCTGGACGTCCTGGCCATCGGTACCGTAAACGTAATCCATTCGGAATCCCCAATCGAAACCATTTCCTCGCACGGCCTCTTTTTCCAGGTACAACCATTGTTGCTGCACCTGGAAATGATTGGGATAATTATTAATCAGCCCCTGCCCCACCCCATTGGT
>JAZADA010000516.1:0-10779 GCA_036124135.1 Planctomycetota bacterium
GAAGGTCTGGCGGAAGCAACCCTCGGCACAGGTTTGAAAAGCCTTATCACTACTATCGACGTCATGGTACGAACCATCCTCGAGCCGCACCTTCAACCCGATCACAGGAAACTCCGCAACCGGCCCCTTGGCCAGGCAGCGACGGAACCCTTTTTCCACGGAAGGAATGTATTGCTTGGGGATCCGTCCTCCCACCACCTTTTCTTCAAACTCGAACGGCTCATCCATGTTGAACGGAACAGGCTCCATCTGCCCAACGATGTGTGCATATTGGCCGGAACCACCCGTCTGTTTTTTATGCTTATAATTAAACTCGACCGCCACACCCGGCGCTTCACGATAGCTTACTTTCGGCGCTCCTGATTCAACTTCAACCTTGTACTCACGACGGATGCGTTCCAGGTACACCTCCAGGTGCAGTTCTCCCATCCCTGCGATCAACATTTCGGCAGTTTCATTATCATGCGTCACTCGCAGTGTCGGATCTTCCTTGCGGAAGCGTGCCAGGGCCTTCCCAAGTCGATCTGCGTCCGATCGGTTGGCGGGCTTGATCGCGATCTCGATCACCGGATCCGGAACAAACATGTTTTCCAGCGTGCAGAAATCTTTCTCCATGGCATAGGTATCACCACTGGCAGCATCCACGCCCATCACGGCCACGATATCACCGGCCGTTGCCTGTTCGATTTCCTCGCGTTTGTCGGCATGCATGCGGAACAGGCGACTGAAACGTTCTCGCTGACCTGTTCGTTGATTAACATAGCCCGTGCCACGTTCAATCGTTCCCTGGTAGAGTCGCATATAGGTTAACTGTCCGAAGGCCTCGTCCACGATCTTGAAAGCCATACCAACGAATGGCTTTTCGGGATCCGTGGAAAGAGCAATCTCGGATTCTTCTTCATCGCAACTCATGGCCGTGACTTCCCGGCCCAGCGGTGAAGGCAGGTACTCGGTGATGGCATCCAGCAGCAACTGAACACCCTTGTTTCGGAAGGCCGATCCCATCAGGACCGGTGTTGTATTCTGGTACTGGACGGCATCACGTGTCACTTCACGAATTAACGCCTCGTCGATCTCTTCTTCACCCAGCAGTTTTTCCATCAGGTCATCACTGTACATGGCCAGTTTTTCAAGCATCTCGTACCTGGCTGCCTGGGCTGCCTCGACCTGGTCTTCAGGAATATCATCATGCCGCAGAATCTCGCCATCATGCCCTTCAAAATAAACGGCTTTCATGGTAATCAGATCGATCACACCCCGAAAATCCTCTTCCAGGCCAATTGGCAACTGGAACAAGATCGCATCACAGCCCAGTTTCTCCCGCACGTCCTCGCAGACTTTCAACGGGTCAGCACCCGTTCGGTCGAGTTTATTAATAAAGATCAGACGAGGTACGCGGTATCGCTTAATCTGACGATCAACGGTCAATGACTGGGACTGTACTCCCCCCACGGCACACAGTACCAGGATGGCACCATCGAGCACGCGCAGGCTGCGCTCAACTTCGACCGTGAAATCCACATGTCCTGGTGTATCAATCAGGTTGATCGCATAATCATTCCACTGCACGCTGGTCGCGGCACTGGTAATGGTAATTCCGCGCTCCTTTTCCAACTCCATGTGATCCATGGTAGCGCCGGAACCATCCCCGCGTACTTCCTCCATCTTGTGGATGCGACCTGCGTAAAACAGGATACGTTCACTAAGGGTCGTTTTCCCGGAGTCAATATGCGCCGAAATCCCAATATTTCTCAAGCTCTTGATATTCATCACTCAACACGTTTCAACAGAAGTATTCAAATAAACAAACTGGACAATTGATTCCTACCGGAAATAACGGGCGTGGGGCCCTGTGAACCAGTCACTTATTCCGGCTATCTCTCGCGAACTAAATCCCTGGTCTCTCTCACCGTTCGCTCACCAGCCAGCTTTTCCCAGGACCTCGAAACGACTTCTGACAAGACAGCCGTAAATCCGTGGAAAAAAACAGGTGCATGACAAGGAAAGCAATTTTCTTCTTGCCAATCCTGTTGAGGTAGGAAGAGATCCATCCTAGTTGAATCGGCATAGAATTCAAAGGGCCATCACACAAACTTCATATTGCTCGCCGAAAGTGACATTTTCAACCACATTTTCGACAAGAAATCGAATAACCGGTTGCCTGAACCCGCCAAGTACCCCGATTATGGGTTTCACCAGGAAATCCTGGCGCTGCTTGAATCAACCGTGATCGGGGACTAGGCTAACAGGTACCTTGACTGCAATGCCAGTTAACCTGCCGAATCATGGTCATCCCCAGGAAGGGGCAAACAGGATCCAGGTCGGCTTTCAAGCTTAATCCACACTTCACCATCGATCTTAAACTACACGAAAGGATCACCACACCATGAAGCGACTAATCGCAAGCTGTTTTGTTCTGACGACCGTACTGGTCGCCTTCGCAACTCTTCAAGCAGAAGACAAGAAGGCAGAAGACAAGAAGAAGGACCACGCCCACGCCAAGGCCCACGCCGACCTGGCCCCGCACGGCGCGTTCTGCCGAATCCGTCCTACCAAGGACAATAAAACTTTCGGCCAGATCCGTTTCACTGAGAAAAATGGCGTCCTGCACGTCAAAGGCAGGGTACGCAACCTCACCGAAGGGGAACATGGCTTCCACGTCCATGTATTCGGCGATTTGCGAGCACCCGATGCGACCTCCGCTGGCGGGCACTACAACCCAACCAACATGGAGAAGCACGCCGGGGACCTCGGTGTGATCAACGCCAATGCAGATGGAGTGGCAGAGGTCGATATCAAGACCAAGGAATTGACTGTGCACAGCATCCTCGGCCGTTCCATCATCGTGCATGCCGAAGCGGGTGGTCCTCGAGTCGGTGGCGGCGTGATTGGTATTGCAGGACCAGGACCGGCCAAGAAACCAGCTGCGAAACCGGCCAAGTAGTTTCGCAGGCTGACAAAGTCTTCATATCCACAGGCATAGCGTGCTTGCAGGTAAAACTTGCAAGCACGCTATTTTTTTACCTGTCGGAACGAGATGCCTGCTAAAAGCAAGCAACATGGCCTTGAACCAAATCTACGTCTGCTGTTAAATACGCCTGCGAGCCTGGTTTTTTACCTCCACATACGGGAGCCCGGTGTATCGCCCCCGCTTTTCGTACATGGGATAACAGGTTCAACGCAACCGCAAACGGGTGACAGACAACGATGACGCGCAGTGCCAAAGAACTGCTACTGGACAGCAAAAAATACGCATCGGAACATCGCTGGCTTAGCTGGTGGCACCTCTGGTCCACGCTAGCTATTTATGGTGGTCTTTTTGCCGCTACCTGCCTTGGCCAATTACCCCTGGCCGTCCGTATCACCTGCAGCGTGCTGTCCGGTCTCGTCCTGGTACGATTCTTCATCCTCTACCATGACTTTGAGCACAAGGCGATCCTGCGTGGATCAAAACTGGCGAAAGTCATCATGAACATCTACGGGATTTATTCACTCAATCCACCCAGCATCTGGAATCGTTCTCATGATCATCACCACAAGAACAACTCCAAGATTTTTGGCGCCAGCATTGGTTCCTATCCCATCATGACGCAGGAGACCTTTGACCAGGCGACTAAGTGGGAACGATTTGGCTACCGGGTCTCACGCCACTGGTTAACGATTGCCTGTGGTTACCTGACCATCTTCATCTATGGAATGTGCCTGCGATCTCTGCTGGTCAATCCAAGACGACATTGGGACTCAGCACTTTCATTGGCTGTTCACCTCGGACTGATTGCGGCCCTGGCCGCTTTCGCCACTTGGCAGGTGGTGATCATGGCGATCGTGATTCCATTTAGTATCGCCTCCGCCATGGGGGCTTACCTTTTCTACGCGCAACACAATTTCCCTGGGGTCCAGTTTCGAGATCGCGGTGAATGGAATTATGTCTTTGCTGCCCTGCAGTCATCCAGCTACATTCGAATGAGCCCGTTGATGAACTGGTTTACCGGTAACATCGGCTATCACCATGTTCACCATCTCAACGCCATGATTCCTTTTTATCGCCTTCCCGAGGCCATGGCGGGCATCGAGGAACTGCAAACACCGCTCACCACGTCATTGCAACCGCTGGACGTGTTCCGGTGTCTGCGACTCAAGCTATGGGAAACCGAAAGCCAGACCTTGATCCCTTTCCCCAAGGGCTGATCGATGTTGGAAGTCACTCTGTCTCCAACTTCGCCTCAAGTCGTTTTCGAATACGATTCACCAGCCGCCGGACGGTGCGCTCTGAACATTGAAGTCGTTGGGCAATTTCCTGATGGGTGTAGTTCTCCAGTCGCAACTGGATGATGTGCTGTTCGTCCTGGTTAAAATCGCAGATCATCTCTTCGACTTCATGGAAGGCCGCTGTTTCATCCGGGGTCGTTTCCTTCGCTGCCAGGTCAGTGAGCGAGTCCAGGTATCGCTCTCGATCGTTCCCACGCTTCTGGCGGGTGTGGTAGCGAACTTTTTCTCGGATCTTGTTCAGCGTAATGGACGACATCCCCCGAACCAACTCGACGACGAATCTGCTGCCCCAGGTTGCGTTCCGCCAAACGCCGGAGTCGAACCTCGTATTCATTCCAGAACTCGGCAATCAGGTCAGGATCACCGTCACGAAATCCTTGCACCCAGCGTTTGGTTGGATCAGACATAGTTCGTGCAACTCGCCAAGAAGAAATAACGACAAATTAAATAGCTGCTGACACATTAACCGCCGATCAACAACACGTCACATTGTGCCCACTCCATGTCCGTATCCGGCACTCGCCCCGTGCAACGGAGAGGTGAATTGCCAGCACTTGAAATCCACTTATAATGAGGATCCATTCTTTCATTACCACACAAACTAAAATCAGGATGACACGCCATGGCTACTCCCCAGTCAACTAATCGCACGACGTCTTCAAGCAATCCTCCGAAACGTCGTAGCCTCTTGACAATTGATCGTATCATCATCTACCTCCTGCTCCTGATCTTCGTGGCCCTTGTGATCAACGATCGTCGCACCCTGAACAAGGCGACTTACTTGAGCGAAGTCATCCAGGACGCCAGCCTCTCTCGCAATAAAATCGCCACGCCGACACTGGACACCCTGGACGATGCTGATCGAGAAGCATTGGTTAATGCCGTTAAGGAACAATCGCTGCTCCAGACCTGGCTCAAGGATCATTACGGATTAGAGCCAGATCCGGAACTATCGCAGAAGACCTTTGACCTCTATCGTATGAATAGTGGCATACGAACGTATCGACTAACGATCCGTTTCCAGACTGCAAGCGCCAAAAAAGCAGCGGGCTTAACTGAACTGGAAAGTTACTATTTCTGGGAGACGCCAGCCACCTCTTACCAGAAACTCTAGAGTTCCTGGTAGGACATGATCTCGTGATCCGGCTTAACCTGGAACAACGTCCGTTCGTTTACACGTTCTCCCCCTGAACCTTCCTGGAGAGATTTCCGGTGACCGAAAAAAACGCCATCGATTACCTGCGGCAATTGGGAAACGGTGAAAGCATCGATTCTCTCTGCCGTCAAAACGAGTGGACGCGTGAAGCATTTAATCAGTGGTGGCAATCGCAACTTCATGCCCGCCTGCCTGTCGACCATGATTCCCTGCCACTGGACATTTCCGCCCCCGTGGAAATCGAACGCGACGCCTGGGGGATCCCACACATCTTTGCTACCAATGACCGAGACCTGTTCGTCGGGTTTGGTTTTGCCCTTGCCCAGGACCGGCTCTTCCAGTTGGATTACCTGCGTCGCAAGGCAACTGGCCAGTTGGCTGAGATCCTGGGATCCGCTGGCCTCGAATCCGACCGCATCGTCCGCACCGTCGGGCTGGCAGAAATCGCCCGCCAAGAATGGGAGACACTCGGTTCGGAAACAAAGCAACTGCTCGAATCCTTTACCGCTGGAATCAATGCCGCCCTCGAGCATACCCCGACCCTACCCATTGAGTGTGCGCTGCTGGATTACCGCCCTGCCCCCTGGACCCCTCTTGATTCACTCGCTATCGAATGTGAATTTCGCTGGTACCTGACCGGCCGCTTCCCTATCATCGTGGCACCGGAACTGGCAAAACGCACCCTGGGTGATGGCAGCCGCCTGGAGCAGTTGCTACTCGGTGAGGCAGACCAGGAAAGCATCATGCCTCCCGGAAGCTACCAGCCAGCCGTTTCGCCACCGAAGTCTGCGGGAGGAGTTTCTGCCAACGAGTTCGAGGGGCACGGCAGTAACAACTGGACGGTCAATGGCTCACGCTCAGCCAGCGGTTCGCCCCTGGTGGCCAGTGATCCACACATTGCCTTCGAGGCCGTCTCCTGCTGGTATGAAGCCCATCTACAGGGTGGTTCATTCGATGTTGCCGGCATGGCTTACGTCGGTATGCCGGCAATCATGTTCGGACGCAATCGACAAGTGGGCTGGTCCATCACCAACAACATTTGTTCCCAACGAGATCTTTACCAGGAGAAAACTGACGCCAGGCACCCTGGTTGTTTTCTTTATGACGGTCAATGGGAAACGGCGCAGACACGAGAGGAAATCATTACGGTCCGGGGAGCGGAGGATTTTCGCCAGGAAGTTACCTCTTCTCGCAATGGACCGATCGTGGACCATATCCTGCCTGAGGTAGCACAACAGACGGGTCCCGTCTCGCTCACCTGGCTGGGGGCGACCGAGGGGGGCTGGCTGACCGCGCTACTGAACATGGGCAGAACTTCCAGTGTCAGCGAATTCCAGGAAGCCCTGGAACCATGGCATGTCCCGACATTCAGCCTGGTGGTCGCCGATACCGCAGGGCATATAGGATTCCATGCGGCCGGTCGCATCCCCATTCGCGACTTACCTGAAAGAGGTTACCGCCCCGGCTGGGATCCGGCTCACCAGTGGCAGGGGCTCATTCCGTTCCAGGACATGCCTCGGCTGATCGATCCGCCGCGTGGCTGGATTGCCAGTGCAAACAACCGCCTGGCTCCTGCCGATTATCCTTTTCCACTCTCTGGTTGCTGGAGCAGCGGCCATCGAGCTACCCGGATTCGCCACATGTTGACTGCGACAGAGAAACATACCGTTGAGACATTCCAGCAAATGCAACTGGATACCCTTTCCCTGAGGGCCGTTGCCGGTTTGCCTCCGTTACTGTGTTCGTTAGAAGACGGTGAGCATCCCCAACTCCAGTCGGCGCTGACACTGCTTAAGCAATGGACCGGGGAAATGAAAAAAGAACTGGTAGCACCCACACTTTTTAACACCTTCTTCCAGTGCTGGTGCGATCGTGTTGCAGCTGAACATTTCGACGATCCCATCAAGAGTTTCATGTCAAACAGCGTTGGTGGCGTAGCCGCCAGGCTATTACACGAAGACAATTGCCAATGGTTTGAAACGGCCGACCGCGTGCAGGAGATACGCCAGGCATTTTACCAGGCACTCGGGAAATTAACGGACCAACTTGGTGACGACCTGGACCAGTGGACATGGGGGCGAATCCAGGTCCTTCGCTTTCCGCACGTGCTGGCAGAACGAGGGGACCTGGGGCAACTGCTAAACCCTCCTGCCCAGCCAGTCGACGGTGACATGGTGACCGTTTGCAACACGGGCCTTGCCGCCACGGGAGCCGGATACCGACTGATTCACGACCTTGGCAGCCAACCCCCGGAAATGATAGCCATCGATTGCCAGAGCCAGTCCGGGCATCCTGGCAGCCCACACTATCACGATCAGTTTAGTTCCTGGGCAGCCGGCCAATACCATCGTATCGGACTCGACCGAGAAGATTCCGCAGCAACTCAAACCTTGATTCCGAGATAATTACGGCAAAAAATAATCTTGTCTCGGCAGACCACCTAAACTGTTAAATAATCCGACAACAAACCGTCGCAACACGTTTACTAGACGACACTTACGGCATCACAACGGCTGCTCTCCCCCTTGTTTTTCGTCGTTTCTCTCCTTTGCCCCTGATCCAGGAGTACTATCGCCGTGTCCGATTCTGAAACGTTTGACGATTTAATTACCAGGGTCCGTCAGGGAGATGAAGCGGCAGCAACTGAACTGGTGCATCGCTACGAACCGGAACTGCGAATCCTGGCTCGTGTGCGATTAACGGATCCATCCCTGCGTCGTGCGATGGACTCCATGGATATTTGCCAATCCATCATGGCCAACTTTTTCGTAAGGGCCGCTGCAGGCCAATTCGACCTGGAGACGCCAGAGCAGTTACTGGGTTTACTGGCCACCATGGTCCGCAACAAGGCCACGGATCGTGTTCGCCGAGAAAAACGAGACCGCCGGGATGTAAGACGACTCGCAAAGACAAGCGTGGAAGAGCTGGAATTACAGAAATTGCAGAAAACGCCCGGCAGCATGGTAGCCCACCGGGAGCTTTTAAAGATGGTACGAGATCGACTCAATGACAAGGAAAATGAAATTGCCGAGCATCGCCTAAAGGGTTGCAGCTGGGACGAGATTTCTCAGGAACTTGGTGGTACGGCCGAGGCACTCAGGAAACAATTTTCAAGAGCTATTGATCGGGTAACTAATGAACTTGGCGTGGACGAATCAACTTACGAATGACACTTCACTGCTAACAACAACGCAGTTGTTAATCCGCATCCGTGCATTCCAACATCGTTGCTGGAAGCAAGGCAATCCAATCTCTATCGAAACACTCCTTGAGGCGCATCCATCCTTGCAGCGGGATGACGAATCCACGCTAGAACTCATCTACGGCGAATACTGCGTTCGCGAATCTCTCGGTGAGCAGCCCACGCCGGATTTTTATTGCCAGCAATTTCCGCACCTGGCAAATCGACTGGCACGGCTCCTGGAAGTACATCGTGCCCTCGACAATGGCACCCCTTCTTTCGCAAGCATCCAACAAACGATTCAATTCTCGAACGACAACAGTGTTTCAATTGACCCCGAATTCAAGACACGCGTTCTCCCGGCGACCGACCAGGCCCCTGACCAACAATCGCAAGCGTCCCTGGGACTGTTCGGTGAATACCACCTGATGGAAGAAATTGATCGCGGCGGCATGGGCATTGTCTATCGAGCCAAGCAATTACAGGCC
Organism: Planctomycetota bacterium; assembly: GCA_036124135.1. Lineage (GTDB taxonomy): Bacteria > Planctomycetota > Planctomycetia > Pirellulales > Pirellulaceae > JAZADA01. The sequence goes on from JAZADA010000516.1 coordinate 9,095, forward strand.
AAGCGAGTTGTGGCCTTGAAAATGATCCTGGCAGGGAAATTTGCAGGGGAAAAAGATCTCAAGCGATTCTATAGCGAAGCGGCTGCAGCCGCCAAGCTGGACCACCCCAACATCGTACCCATCTACGATGTCGGCGAGCAGGACGGACACCCCTTTTTCACGATGGCTTATGTCGATGGCCAGAACCTCGCAGCGCGCATTCAGCAGGGTCCCCTGGCCCAACGAGAAGCCGCAGCGATGGTAGGTGAAATTGCTGGAGCCATCGAATACGCACATCAACGCGGTATCGTTCACCGGGACCTGAAACCGGCCAATATTCTTTTAACCGCCAATGGCCAAACTCGCATCACGGATTTCGGCCTGGCTAAACAGATCGGTGACCATAGCGATTTAACCGTAACGGGTGACGTCGTCGGTACGCCCAGCTACATGTCCCCAGAACAGGTCACGGGCAATCATGCCGACGTAGATGTTGGTAGTGACATCTATTCACTGGGAGCCATTCTTTACTGTCTCCTGACGGGACGCCCTCCTTTTCAAGCGGCAACGATTCTCGAAACGTTTACCCAATTAATCGAGACAGATCCTGTCCCACCACGCCAGCTGGTTCCGACCATCAGCACTGACCTGGAAACAATCTGCCTGAAATGCCTGCAAAAGGATCCATCGAAACGTTACCTGTCTGCGGCAGATCTTCTTGATGACCTGGACCGCTACCTGGCCGGCAAACCTGTCCAGGCCCGACCTGTCAGTCAGCTGGAACGCTGCTGGCGATGGTGCCAACGAAAGCCTGTCATCGCCCTACTGCTGGCAACGGTTACGTTGCTCGTTTGCCTTGTTGCGATCGTCAGTTCCATGGCTGCTTTCCACCTTCAGAGCATGACCACAAAAGAGAGCCAGGCTCGGCGGCGTGCGGAGGACGCGCAGGCAATTGCAGAATTGGAACAACGACGATACCAGCGAGCCAAGAAACTGGCCGACCGCAAGACGGTCGCTGCCATCGAGCACCTGGAAACCGCCAAGCGAGAAAAACAAACCGCTCAACACAACCTCTACGCTGCCCATATGAACCTGGCCCAAATGGCATGGGAACACGCTCACACAGAAAACGTACAAGACCTGTTGCAGCTGCAAAGCAACCCTTCCATACCGAAGGATATCCGTCACTTTGAATGGTATTACTTGAATCACCTCTGCCACCAGGACCTGGCCACTCTGAAACCGGGATTCATGACGCATAGCGTTGTCTACGGACCGTCTGACAATCAACTCATGCTGGGTACCGACGATGGAAAGCTCGTCTACTGGGACCTTTCCAGGCAGCAAGCCACCTTTTCAAGAACATTACACCGGGGCCGAATCAATGAAATTGCCGTAAGCCCCGATGGACAGCAGGTTGCCACCGCCGGCAACGATGGAATCGTCGCAATCTGGGACTTGCAGCAACAGGAGCTGCAATGGAAGCTGGCTGAAGGAACAGGCCGTACGTTAAGCGTCTGCTTCAACCATGACGCAACGCGTCTCGCAACAGGCTATGCCGATGGAACCGTCAAGACCTGGGATCTACGTACTGGCCGCTCAGTACAAACCTTGAAAGGTCATCAACACGACATCCTTTCGGTCTGTTTTAATTCTGACGGAACGCTGTTGGCAACCGGCAGCATGGATAACACCGCTCGCATCTG
>JAZADA010000517.1:0-2124 GCA_036124135.1 Planctomycetota bacterium
ATGCCGCTGTAAATCGTATGGAATTTTTCTGCGGGTGCAACGCGGTGGGCAACCAGTTGTTCTGTCATCGCATCCGCAACGCTGATCAGCGCGTGACACTTCCTGGCTGCGTAGCGTTCGCAAGTGCGGAACAGGGCGCGGGGTACCCTGCCCTGGTATGGATGGAACGGTGCGCCGTGGACCGTGTGAACCACGGCAGGTATCCGCAGTGCATGTGCTGCCAGGCGTCCCAGGAAGCCACCCTTGGCACTGTGCGTGTGGACGACGTCCGGTCGAAAACTCTTTAAGGCACGTTTCAGGTCACGGTAAGCTCGCCAGTCTTGCCAGGGATGAATGGCTCGCCTCAGGCTGGGGATCGTCTGCGTGGGGATGGTTACCGGTCGTGGTTGTAGCAGGAGATCTCCCTCCGGGCCTCGTGAGGGGCCGGTGATTAGCAGGACATCATCACCGTGCTTGCTGACCAGGTCTTCGCAGCATAGCAGCGTGTTCTCTTGCGCCCCGCCAATAATCATGCGGGTGATGATGTGTGCAACTTTCATGGAGCCTGTTAACCGCTTGAGGGACCGTTGGTCGGTTCGTAATCGACCTGCATGAGCGTGAGTCCATGTGCCGGAGCAGTCGCTCCGGCCTGTCGCCGATCCCTGTTGGCCAGGACCGTGGCCAGCCATTGCAGGTCACGGGCCCCCCGGCCGACGTCGACCAGCGAGCCGACGATGTTTCGTACCATGTTATACAGGAATCCATCGGCATAAACGTAGAAGATGATCCTGTTAAAACCGTCCAGGCTAAGTCGCTCGATGGTTAATTCACGGACCGTTCGTACCGAAGTGCTGCGAGGGGAACCAGTTGTCTCAAAAGCAGAGAAATCATGTGTTCCCTGCAGTAACGTGGCTCCTTCCTGCATACGTGCGGTGTCGAGTGGATGCGGAACTTGCCAGGTGTAATGCCGGGCCAGCACATCGTAGTGGCCGGCGTCCTGGATCATGTAACGGTATCGTTTTCCCAGGGCATCCCGAATGGGGTGAAAATCCTCTGTCGTTTCTTCACACTTCAGGATATAGATGTCGTGGGGGGTACTGGCGTGAATTGCCCTACCGAGTACTTCTGCAGCCAGGTTCGTATCGACACGAAAACCGGCTACCTGCCCGGCAGCATGTACGCCCGAGTCGGTTCGACCACTGCCAGTGACACGCGCTGTTTGACCGGTAACCTGGTGAATGCCCTGCTCGATGGCCTCCTGGATGGTCGGTTGGCCATCCTGCCATTGCCAGCCATGGTAGGCCAGGCCGTCGTAACAGAGGGTGATCTTGAACCAACGCATGACCAGTCATGGATCCCGCTGTTGAGGGTCAGGAGGTCGCGCCGTTCTGGGCAAGTAATTCCGCGATTTGAACTGCGTTCGTGGCCGCTCCCTTGCGCAGGTTATCGCTGACACACCAGAAGGTCAGTCCATTGGGCGAGGATAGATCTTCACGGATACGACCCACGAAGACAGGATCCTTGTCGGAGCATTCCAGTGGCATCGGATACTGTGCCTGCGACAGATCATCGATAAGCGTGATCCCAGGGGCGGCGGTAAATAATTCACGGGCCTCTTCAACGGATATTTTCTTTTCTGTCTCAACCAGGATGCTCTCGCTATGACAGTTTGTCACCGGTACTCGCACGCAGGTCGGGCAAATAGTAATCGAGGGATCATTAAAAATCTTATGTGTTTCCCAGACCATCTTCATTTCTTCTGACGTATACCCCTCGTGTTTCTCAGAGCCGATCTGGGGAATCAGGTTGAATGCAATGGGATGTGAGAAAGCCTGGTAATCATAGGTTTGATTGGCCAGCGAAGCCTGCGCTCCTTCGATCAACTCTTTCTGTCCGGAGACCCCTGCCCCGCTCGTCGCCTGGTAGGTGCTGACGATGACCCGGCGAATCGTGCCAGCATCATGCAGTGGCTTCATGGCAACCACCATCTGGATGGTGGAACAATTGGGGCTGGCAATGATTCCCTGGTGACCCTCGAGTGCCTCGGGATTTACCTCGGGTACGACCAGTGGAATACTGTCGTCCATTCTCCAGGCACCACTTTCATCAACGACCGTGGCTCCGCGTTCCACGGCCCAGGGAAGA
>JAZADA010000518.1:0-20995 GCA_036124135.1 Planctomycetota bacterium
TGAACGTGCCCTGGTCGAATCTCGTGGCAACAAGACCAAGGCTGCCCAACTCCTGGGCATTACTCGGGCTCGCCTGCATCGACGACTTCAGGCGGAGTTAACATCGGAATCAGACAACCCAAGTTAAAGGCGAGCACATCATCAATCCCAGAACGTTACACCAATTGATTGAGCCACGCGTTGCCGAGAATCCTCCGGCCCGTTTCATCTTGTGTGAACGACGTGACCATTGGGCGGTGTCCCTGGCTCGGTCCGTTCCATCGATACGTGCCATGCTTTACGAAACACGAAGCATCCCCCAGGCCTGGGACGCCCTGTGCCTGAGTCCTGCTAGTTTCCTGGGTCTTGAATTAACCGAGAATAATTTCGAAGGCGTGGTCCGTGGTTTAAAGCATCTTTCTCGAGATTATCCACGGGCCAGGGCGATCATTTTCGCTAATCGCGCTCTCCAACACTACGAATGGATCCTCCGTGAATCCGGAGCAATTGACTTCCTGGTATCCCCGCGTCGGATTCAACAGCTGGCTGCCATGGCGGACTGCCACATCCGCCTGGCCCAGACTGACTCCCAGATTGGCGACCAAACCATTTGGCAACGGTTGCCTTGGCGACCACGCCACGATACAAATGAACCCACGAGAGTACACAATACCGATTGTTGATAGACCATACGGCGTGGAGATTGATACTCATGGCAGCAGATTCCTCAGCAATGGACCGCATTCACTCAGCACTGGGAAAGTTTCCCGACCCGGAAACGGGTCGCAGTGCGTTAAAAATGGAACAAATTCGTGATATCGAAGTCACTGACGACACGTTGTCCCTGACGCTGGCCTTAACCAGCCATTCCGGAGCCATTCGCCAGGAAACTCAGGATGCCCTGGAGCAGGAAATTCGACAACAGTTGCCCGAGTATCAAAACGTCACGATTAACGATGCGGTTCATGAACGGCCTCCGACGCCATTGGGCCAGGTAGGGCTGACTGCCAAGAGCGTGATTGCTGTTGGTTCTGGCAAAGGTGGTGTTGGCAAAAGCACGATTGCCTGCTCCCTGGCACTGGCACTCAAGGCAGCCGGATCCAAAGTTGGTTTAATGGATGCGGATGTCTATGGCCCCAGTGTGCCACATCTCATGGGAGTGGAAGGTCAGCCGGAAATCGTGGACAAAAAGATCACACCGGTTGATGCCGATGGTCTCCCCGTGATGTCCATGGGATTTCTCGTACCACCTGGAGAGGCTGTTGTCTGGAGAGGCCCCATGCTCCACGGAGCGATCCTGCAGTTTCTACGTGACACGCGTTGGGGTGATCTTGATTACCTGATCATTGATATGCCACCAGGCACGGGTGACATCGCATTGACCCTTTCGCAATCGTTGCCACTCACGGGATCCGTGGTGGTCTGTACTCCGCAAGACGTTGCCTTGATCGATGCCATCAAGGCCATTGCGATGTTCCAGAAGGTAAACATTAACGTCCTCGGAATGGTCGAGAACATGAGTGGTTTCATCTGCCCAGATTGCGACACTCGACACGATATTTTTGGCAGCGGCGGAGCAGAATCCCAGGCCACTGAGATGAAGATCCCGGTACTCGGCAAGATACCGATTCATATACCGATTCGAATCAATGGCGACAGCGGGCAAACCGCCGCAAACCTACAGGAGGGATCGTCCCAACCGTGGTTCGAATCCCTGGCTCGAACACTAGTCCGACAACTAGCAACAGCTGCTGCCGCCGAACCACCCCAGCCGCAGCTACCAGTTCTCGGTTAAGGCACGCTGCGTACGCCATAACGTCTCACGTCTGATCACAGCGCAAAAGTCAGGGTCGCTGGAATTTTCATTCCAGCGACCCTTTCTTCTAAACTCTTTCGTTCATAGAAACGATCCCAGGGGACCGTTCAACACGAACTACTTCTTTTTCCGCTTAGCAGCCTTTTTCTTGGCCTTCTTCTTGGCCTTTTTCTTGGCTGGCTTACGCTTAGCGGCTTTTTTCTTGGCCTTCTTCTTAGTGGCCTTCTTCTTCTTGGCCTTCTTCTTGGCCTTCTTCTTAGCCGGCTTACGCTTGGCTACTTTCTTCTTGGCCTTTTTCTTCTTCGCCTTCTTCTTGGCGGGCTTACGCTTCGCAGCTTTCTTCTTTACTGCCTTCTTCTTCTTCTTTGCAGCTTTCTTTTTCTTTTTGGCCACAATACTTCCTCCGTTAAACAGGGTTTTGGCACGTTTTCGCTCACGGTTTTCTTACGAAACGAAAGCCGTCGAGCATACTTACCAATAACTCAAAAACCACTTCTTGTTTCAAGCCGGTCGATCAACACTTAACCGCCAACTTGATTCAAGATGCTTTTTGAAACACTTGTAACAGAACAAATGACCAAAAAACGCGCGGTCGAACACTCCTCGAATAGTATTTGTACGTATCACGGAAATTAATGCAACATGATTTCGGCATAATTCCGAGAAAATTATTCTCTTTTCTGAAAACACTTTTTTCGGAAAACAACGTACATCGTACTGCTGAATTAATCTCACGTATTACGTTTTTGTTTCCGTGACGTCAAGTGCGATGTGTATCACAACTTTTCAGCGCGGTGACAACCACGTTCAACTACCGCAAGCGTGCGCACCAACGGGAACAAGATTAACCGATGTCCTTGTTTCGTCAGTAATAGTTCAGGACTTCAATAAAAAGAAACCTTCGAACCAGGTTTTAAATGTCGAGACGGCTGCTCACCTTTGAATACAGTCCTAAAACAGCTCAACGCTAAGGTTTTCTAGCTGGAAAGAACCAACGTTGAGCCCTCTGGTGAATAGCCGCACAATGATTCTGACCGGGCAACACGCTCCCACACTTTCTTTACCAGGGATTACCTCCACCGAAGCCTCCACGGCCCGTGTACTGCTGCAAGGTCGTGTAACTGGAATAGGCCAGCATCAGGAACATCATTCCCATGAACGGTTGCTGGCCACGGAGTCCCCACAGGCCCAGGCCTACCCCAACAGCAATCGATAACATCAAGGAATGCTGGATCGCCTGGCGTGAACCACTCAAGAGGAACAACTCGCGCGCAATCTGGCCACCGTCCAGCGGATAGACCGGCATCAGGTTCAGTAGCGCCCAGAGAATGCTGACCACGAGTAAAAAGTAAACAAACCATTTCAATTCGCGTGAGGGAATCAAGACCGTCGCGTACAACTCCCTCCTCGTAACCTCCTGGTCTCCATCGTGGTCTGCCAGTCGCCATCGCTGTTGATATTTCTCTGGTAACGTTCCTATTGTTTCAGACTGTGGTGTCGATTGATCTTCCCTTTTATCTTCTTCGATCGCATTCCATATAACATGAGCTTCCTGGACCGGATCGGCAGTCCAACCTGGAGGTACATAATTCGAGACGAACCCGTCGGTATAACCTCCGAGTCTCAACAACACGATAACCAGGAGAGCGAGAGCCAGTTGCGCAGCAGGGCCAGCTGCTGCAATTGCCAACTGCTGGCCTGGACGGCTTCTTCCACCGTACCCCATGGAGGCCTGGAAGGAATCCGGAATCGCGAGGCCTCCGAAATGGTAGAGGACAATATGTGAATGCATGCGGTAATATCGGAAGCAAAGCGAATGGCCCATTTCATGGACGACAATCGAAACAAGAACGGCTAGTACCCACATCAACAGCAGTGGTAGATCATTTGATGTTGCTTGCAACCCCAGCAGGGCAGCGAGCGCCCAGAACCAGGGAGAAACCCGGATTGGAATACCCAGCAACTGGAAATTCCAGTCGTATTCAGTTCGGGCAGGTTCTCCGAGCAACACGTCAAAAACCTCGTCGTTAGATAATCTCGGTTTCCTGGCAATGAATCCAACCGAACCATCGATTCCTGGGCATCATACCATACCCATTCTCACGCCGCCCGGGATGCTTGCCGATCATCCTGGCAACCCTCGAGCCGGGCAAGAATAAACTCAGCTGCCCGCTCGGTCGCTCCCGGGTGCGCAAATTTTTCTTTCAGCTCTCCCAGCTGTAGTCGCTTACTTGCATGCGAGGCTTCATCCTCGAGCCAACCAATCACATGATCTGCCAGTTGTCGCGAACAATCGTGGCGTGTCAGGTATTCCGGAAACGGAATGTTTTGATCCGCATAGACACCGGGGCCCTGTTTCACATCGGATGAATCCTGGAACGGCTTTTCCGCTGCCATTAAATTCACCAGCGTGATGTAGTTCACATTCGCCAGGTAACGACCCACCGTATAGATAACCCTACCCACGCGATAAAGAATTACGCTGGGAACCTGGTAATACATCAGTTCCAGCGAGACCGATCCGGAACAGGCCAGGCAACAGTAAGCCTGTTGGATTAGTTCCTGGGTCCGACCCGCCACGATCTGCAGGTCCAGCCCGCTATCTCCTGCAACAGTTCTTGCCAGTTCAGCCTGTTCCTCGTTCAAGCTGGCCACGACAAACCTGACCTCGGATACTTGCCGCGTAACTAGTTCCGCTGCCTTCAACAAACCGGGAAGCTGGTTAACGATTTCCTGTTTACGAGAACCCGGCAAGATCGTTACCAGCCGCTTGCCATCAACCGCCAATGATTCCATGAACGTAGTATCCAGCACCTGCTCTGCCAGTTGATCAAAATACGGATGTCCGACGTAAGTGGCCGCACAGCCACGCTCCTCATACCAGGGTGCTTCAAACGGAAGCTTGCAAATCGCGTAATTCACCAGTCGTCGCATTTTCCTGATGCGCCAACCAGCCCAGGCCCAGATCTGGGGTACCCCGTAGTAGAAAACGGGAATGCCGTGCTTGCGAGCCTGTCGGGCAATCCACCAATTCATTCCGGGGTAGTCAATCAGGATGACCGCATCAACTTGCTCTCGAGAAAAATAGCGGTTAGCCTGGCGGATCAGTGAGAGGAACGTGCGAATGTTCCAAAGCACACGCGACAGCAACATGACAGCCAGTTGCGTCAGGTCAAACTGTAGTTCAAAACCCTCTGCCGCCATGCGAGGCCCACCGTATCCGACACATTCAACATCAGGATACTTTTCCCGCAACGCTCGAACCAGGTTCGCGCCATGCAAGTCACCACTTGGTTCACCAACGGAAAAGAATATTTTCATCGATCACTGAGCTACCGGGTACCAGGGTCCTTCTCGAGCAGGAATTATGACGAATCGCAAGTTTCGGTAAAAGATCAGTTTCGGTTTTAGGACAAAACGGTAACTCCATAAAAAAAACGAGGCCTCTTTTATAAAGAGGCCTCGTTCTGGTATTCAAGTTACCGGGCTATGCTGCCCAGGAGCTTACTTCTTTTTCTTGGCACCAACCTTGAAACCCTTGGCAAATGCGGCATCGCCGAAAACAAGAGCAACCTTGTCATCTGCTTTCGAGACTTTACCCTTGCAACCAGGGCAACAGAAGGCAACCGTAATGCCATCAATATCAACCGTCTGGGCCGCGTTCAAAGGACGACCTGCGATGGGACATTTCACGGCTTTCGCTTGCTTGGTAACGTACAGCTGGAAGTTAGCCTTGGCTGCAAACTTCGTGGGATCTTTCTTGAAAGCGTTCGGGCAGTTCGTGCAGCAAAGGAAAACCTTACCGCCCTTGTAAGCGACCGACGAGCCATCAACGTCCTTTGCGGGCTTCCCGGAGATCGGGCACTTGGCCTTCTTAACATTGATCTTCTTGTCAGCTTTTTCGGCGAGTACAACGCCACTGACCAACAAAGCCACCATGGCTAACATTGCAATTGAGCGACTTTTCATAATCTTTTCCTTGAACAAACAGGGCTTACACTTTTGTATTACTTCGCCACTGAAAAAATACGTTCCTCAGCAGAATAAGGCTCTATAGTATTAGTCTAATTATCAGGCGTTAACCAACCTCAAGTCAATAAAAAGACGCTAAAAAAGAGGAAATAAACGGCTTAAAAATCTATGAACGACAGGTGCTTGCTGTCGCTTCAAAGAACACTGTTTCACCAAGAACTCATAGTGCAATCATCAAAACTCGTTACACTGAAACTACTTCGACGTTGTCTATACGGTGCTTTATAGTCCCTGGCTGTCTACGAACAATCACTTTATGCTCCAAAAACACCTTCTCGTGTGGCTAGTCATTTCCTCCTTGCTAGCTCTTTTCTGGCCCCAGCTCACCTGGCTAGGGAGTGCCCAATGGGATCCTTTCCTGGTACTGGCCCGCAAGGAGCCACTCTGGGGACTCATTATTCTGACCATGCTAAGCATCGGTTGGATGCTTCCCAGGTCAGAAGTGAACCAGGTGTTAAGTCGCTGGCCGACAGTCCTTGGTGGAGTCACCCTGCAATACCTGAGTATGCCGCTGCTCGCTTACCTGTGCATCCTGGCCACTGGCGTGGAAGGGTCCCTGATGATCGGCATTGTGATCGTCGGCTGCGTTCCCGGTGCGATGGCATCAAACGTATTAACCTTGAATGCCAAGGGAAATCCAAGTTACTCGGTGAGCCTAACAACCACGGCCACCCTGCTTTCACCGTTAGCGGTACCACTCGCCTTGCGATGTCTCGCCTGGTTACTGGGAGATCCCGCGGAGAGTGAAGCACTGGAAAAACTGGCTGATCCTGACACTTACTGGAAATCTGCCGAATCATTACTGTACCGGGTGGTTTGCCCAGTGATCGTGGGGCATTGCCTGGGACGTGTATTCCATCGCTGGGAAAAGGAAGCTCGGAAAATATTTCCCGAGATCGCCAACAGTGCCATCTTGTTAATTATCGCAGCGGTAGTTGCTAAGAATCGGACCAATCTCGACCACCTGCCGATCATCGTCTTTTGCCTGTTGTTGGTACTTAACCTGGGTGGTTATTTATCCGGGTATTTCGGGGGGCAGTTCATGCGATTACCGGAGCCCATGAAACGCGCGCTAACACTGGAAGTCGGGATGCAGAATGCAGGCCTGGGAACGGTACTGGCGGCGGATCTTTTTGGTGCGGAAGCGGCCATTGCGCCAGCCTGCTACACGTTTGGATGCATGTTGACCGGTACCGTCCTGGCTCGCTACTGGTCTTCCCGCGAGCTGAAAGACCCGGCTGGCAACGGGACTGCACCCACCGATGATTCCTCGCGGAAATCAGTGGAGGATCAATGATCCATCAGGACCACGGCTGGATCCTGCTGAACTGCCAGCAGGGTCGGGAGGTAACTTGCCATGGCCGTGAGCAAGGGTGCTCCCAGGACGGTTGCCACGAGTATCTCCATGGCTGGTTGAAAATGTTGCTCGGAAACCTCAAAGACAGATGACTGCGCCAGTTGGGTGGCGAGCCAGGTACCCAATCCACAACCAATCAAGCCTCCCAGGATACCAACCAGGACTGCTTTACCCAGGAACAGCATCACGATGCTTGACGTGGTTTTTCCAATAGCTCGAAACAGGCCGATCTCGGTCCTCCTCTCGCGAACATTGGACCAGGCCAACAATCCCAGCCAGATCACACAGACCAGGACGATGAGCGGGATGACATAATTGGTAACCACTTCGAGTACGTTGAGTACCGAAGCTTTACCAGCCTCTTCCTCGTCGAACACTTTCTGTCGCGTACTCTTGTAGTCATCCATTTGCTGGGCATTGTACTGGGTCACCAGTTTTCGTTGATCTTCCCGAGCAATCGCCTGGGTTCTCAGTTCGATGACCTGGGTATCGGGTAGTACGGTCTCAAGTTGAGCAGTGATTTCTTCGATACGATCAACTGTCTTGCACTTGCAGCCGAGGGCCACGATTTCACTGATCAGGGCAGGTTTATCAAGAACTCGCTGGGCATCTTTTAAATTCATGGCGATGGCAATATCCTCGCTGGACGTGCCGTGAGGCTGCAGAACGCGAGCGACCTCAAATGTCTCTCCGAGTACCGTGATCTTGTCTCCTACCTGGTACGTCCCCTCGCCCTTGCGAGCCGCAACATGTCCCAGGTAGACCGTCCCAGGCTTGATTTTAAATCCCATCGGCGATTTTTGCTCGATGTGTGACTGCGTTGACTCCGGTGCAAACCCGACCAGCAATCGTGATTGCCCGTCTACCTCAACCATTTGCTTCAAGGTGGCGACCAGGTGGACAATCTTGGTGATTTCCGGTGAGCTGGCGAGTTTCTCTACATAACTTTCTGGCATATCAAAGGAGACGAACTTGGCGAACAGTTGCGTAAGGTCCGTGTTCTTATGGATAATCCGCAGGTTAAAACCCAGGTCTCGCATAATTCTCTTGGTGCGTTTATCCAGGTCCACCAGGTCCTGCTTGGCTTTCTTCTCCATATCACCCAGGGTTGCATCCGTCTCGCCCTGCATGGCGTTTAGTCGTTGCTGCGAATCGCGCTGGTAACCACGTAGTATGGTCGGCCCGGCTACGAACAGGGTAGCGGCGGTCAGCACGGCTACCAGGCTAAACATGAAGTTCATCTTGCGATGAAGAATTTCTGCCTTGAGTAAACGAAAGATACTCATCCTGAATGTCCTATTTCATGAATGCTGGTTGTGGATTCACACTGCCAAGACATCATCGTAGCAGAACCGATCACGCCAAGCCAACCGTCTGCTATCTTACAGCTCGGAGACTGAAGCTGTTCGTGGTTCAAAAAGACTGAACGTTCGAATCCAACCGTAGAGGATCAATAGCATGATCAATGCGAATGCCGGGTGAAAGGCCATCGATGCGGGACACCAGGATGCTTGCTGACACCATTTGATCAACAGGCCCAGCAGTGGTGAGAAAAGCATCGGGGCGGCAATACAGAGGCTGATCGTGGCCAGGTAACGAGGATGTTCCGACCGGGGAGCTAACTCCAACGTGTAATTCTGGAACGCCTTGATCAAAACCGGGGTCAATCCAACCATCAGGAATACCAGCCAGAACCAACCTGCCCCGGTCGCAGGAGACAGCGAAAAGACCATCGTTAACAGGGGTGCCAACACGATTGGCAACAACACAACTCGTAACACTGCTCGATAACCACGTCGGTCAGCCAGCGGCCCGACCAGTAAGCTGAATAGCGCCGTGCCACCATTCTGGACCATGACCCAGTAAACCAGGTGCCTGAGATCCAGTTTCATGATGCCACGGCCAACATTTTGGTAGTGAGGAAATAACATCATCGAGCATCCGAACAGAAAAGCGACTGTTGCCAGTCCACGGAAATGATCGTCCTCGCGCAAGGTGCGACCAATATCATGCAACAAGGCCCCCAGGCCCCGACGTTCCCGGGGAAAACTGTCAGACGATTCCCGCAAGCACAGCAGGAACAATGTCGCCAAGCCAAAGAAACCAGCAGAGGCGGCAAAGATCCATTCGAACTGGGCACGATCTGCCTCTAGCCATCGAGGTAACAACCAGCCGGCCAACAACAGGGCCACGAACCCCCCAAGTACGTTTGCTCCCATCAGCAATTTTCCGCGCATACGAACGCGCACCAACTTGCCCTGCAAGGTATTGATCGCCAGGTGATTGAGCCCGGTACAACTAAAGAACAACGCATAGAGTATGAGAAAGGCAACCGGTACCCAGATCGCATTGCCACCTGTCTGCCCCCAGATTCCCGACAGGATGAAGAAAATCACGGACATGGCCGCCGTACATCCCAGGGCGAACCATTTCTTCTGACGCAACGATCTAACGCGCGAAGCGAATAACATCGGGGGGATACTCTGGCCACACCGATTGATCAGGGGAAGCCAGCTTCGCAGCACCGCGCCTCCCCCCATCAAGTCCAGGACCGCCGGCATCACGATACTTTCGGTCTTGAAAATCCAACCGCAACGCACCGTGACCTGGTAGAACATCAGGGAAAGAAAATTGCGACGTCGGTAGGGAGCAACGGCATCCGGAGATTCGTTCGTGATTGGCGAGTCAGTTGATTCGGCTTTGGGCGAGCTTGGTGAGATACCCGAATCCGGATCCGACGCGGCGGATTCGATGGAAGGCATGACGGCCAGTATAACCGGTAACCGGTGAGACGACGAGACTGATCAGTGAGAGGGTTTCCCGTTAGTCGGTTGCTTTCTTACGCATGGCCTCCAGGGCCTGCTGTCGCTCAGTAGCGTCCAGTCGCTGATCCTGGTTCAAATCGAATCTTTTCAGAATTTCTGCCTGGTCCAGTCGGGCTTGTCGACTTACATCAGCTGCCCTGGCCGAATCTCGATCACGTCTGCCAACCGTCGCTCGCACCTGTCTCATTTCGTCACCATCGATACGACCATTTCGATTCTTATCGAACCGTTGCAACAACTCGTCTCGACTCATCCGTGAATTACTGGCACGCTCTTGCCCCCGATTGGAACTATTCTCTCGCGAACGCGACCTGGACTGCCTCATCCTGGCCAACTCGGGATCATCCAGTTTCCCGTTACGATTCACATCAAAGCGTTTTAACAGTTCACTACGTTCATCAGCCGTAGAGCGACTTCGATTACCAGCACCCCGGGTCGATCGACTCCGGTTGGCTGTACCAGACGGCTGGTTACCACTGTTTCGGGAGGCACTGTTTCGAGAGGCACTGTTTCGAGATGCGCTGTTTCGAGAGGCGCTGTTTCGGGACCGGGCAGATCCATTCCGCTTGGCCGCCGGTTGCCTATCCTGTGGCGTTGCATTCTGTGACACGGCGCGACGCGCGGTCTGACGCTCCTGCTCATTCAGGCGACCATCACCATCCCGGTCAAACCGTTCTACCAATCGCTGGTAAAACGCGGACCGCGTTTCGGAGCCTGGTTGCCGACGAGTATCATTCTCGTCGGCAGTCACCCAACTGGCTCCCCAGCAGATTAACCAGCTGGTCACGACCATGATTCCAACTCGCATGACACCTATCTCCTCGTCTAAACGGCTTCTTCCCCTCACTGATTTAAACCCGTCGCAGCCAACCGGGTTCCGATGATTCAGTCGCCTTCCTGCAAAAATCCTGTATTTCATGGACCGCGATTGATATTTCCCGGATCGCTGGCAGAGGGGAATCCCCTGACCTCTTCATGTTTTATTTATTTCACTCGTTTTGCTTAGCGCTGTCTGCCAACAGGTGTAATAATTCTGCTGCCTCATCGCTGGGACAATCTGCCTGGCCAATCGCTCCGGATACGGCAATGCGAGATACACCCGTTTTCAACACCTCGGGCAGTTGCTGCCGATGGATCCCACCAATTGCAAACGCCGGCAAGCTTATTGCCTGGCTAACTTCTGCGAGAAAGTCGAGTCCGGGATAGCTCGTGAATTCCTTGGTAGCCGTTGGAAACGTTGGACCGCAACCCAGGTAATCCGCACCGTCCAGCACGGCCTGCTGCGCCTGTTCCATCGTGTGCGTGGAAACACCGATCAGACGCTGCGGCCCCACGATGGCGCGGACATCGGAAACTTGCAGTTCATCCTGTCCCACGTGAACACCATCTGCCGATGCCAGGACAGCTAGATCGGGACGATCATTCATGATCATCAAGGCAGGACGATCATGATCGCGATTGCCTGCATCAATCGTCTCTCGCATGATGCGTGCGCGCTGCAATAATTGTCGATCATCCAATGCCTTGTCTCGCAACTGGAACAACTGCACTCCTGCCTGCAACAAGCTGATCATCCGTTCCTGCAATGCAGTCTCACTCGCCTGTCCATCCAGCAAGACGTAGAGTTGAATACCGTGCAAGCGGTTCACGCTACTGACGGTAATACCCAGCGACCGTTGCAAGACATAGACCCGGTAACGCATTGATTCAAAACGTGTCGCCAACTCCACCGAAAGCGGTTTACTGTATTCTTCGAGACATCGCAGCGCCTGCTGAACCCTGGCTGCACTGGCGGTGGCCACATGCCAGGCATCTTTCCGATGCTGCTCTGCTGCCTCCGTGATCGTCGCTCCAACATCACCCAATGTATCGCGGGCAGTTAGGCGAATCTCCACGGGCACCAGGCTCAGCGACTGGGTTAATTCATGACGCAACTGCTTACAGAGAGATGCCAGATACTTGTCATTGAGGGCAAAGCGGGAAAAATCTTCTACGACTCGCAATCCTTCCGCAGCCCGATTTCCATTGGCATCCAGGATCCGGAGTAAGGCAATATCCCCTTGGGGTGATCGACTCGTTTGCTGCAAGTCAGGCAGACTGCCAGGGGAAGGTAACTGCGTCATCTTAAAGCCATCCGTACTGAAAATGCCCACTCCCGGCATGGGAATTGCACTTTCATAGAGTCATTTAGTGAACGAAGTCCCTATTTTATCACAGTTTTTCATCGTTGCCGATGGAACCCTGGGCAGCGACCATCCGTAGGTAACTGCCAATCTGACAACGGATCATACGGTGAAGCTCGGAAAGGAACTTACTTACAAATTGTAACAATCTGCACCAAAATAGATCGCCAAATCCAGGACGTTTTACCTAACTCTATTGAGCATCAATACTTGCCTTGAACGATCCAGATATGCGGGTTAGAATTCCTTGGCCTATAGGTACTGCTTCTCCTGATTAGAAGGTATGAGGTTTACTGAAGGCGTTCGAGGAGTAGCTACGAATGCAACGTGCAACATGGATTACCTGCTGTTGGCCAGGACTACCGCAACTTTGGTTGCGGGGTCAGTGGCGTGGCCTGGTAACTGCACTTACCTTTGCGGTTTTGGTCAACCTGGGATTAGCCGCGACGTTTATTTGGCCCCAGTGGTGGCCGGTCGGTTGGTGCCAGGTACTGTGGGGTGGGCTGGGTCTGACCTGGTGCATCACGGCAATTCATTCTTGCCGTTTTGTTGCAGGCTGGAAAAATTCCACGACCATCAGTACCGATCGCGACTGGACACGACAAAACGAAGACGATTACTTTAGCAGGGCACAGGCGCACTACCTGAAGCAAAACTGGTTTGAAGCGGAGCAATGTTTATCGAGTGCAGTTTCAGTGAATGCTCATGACGTCGATGCATTCCTGATGTTGATCAGCCTGTTTCGACATACGGGTAGACACCAAGAAGCGAAAGAAGTTTTACGACACGTCAATACACTGGAAACAAACGGCAAGTGGAATTGGGAGTTAAAGCGAGAGCAGGAGTTACTGGATTCTTTTGAATCCCTGGTGGAGGAAGAGAGTGCCATACCGGCAAACCCGTCGGTGGATCCTCTTCAACCTTTACCGCGGGCTGCCTAGCACGCTGTGAGACCTGGATTCAATACAATGAAATTCCTGGCGTTTGATCGCCGGGACGTTTAACGGAAATTTACAACGCAGAGAGGTTCCCCCATGTACGAGCGATTTACTGATCGAGCCCGCAAGGTTATGCAACTGGCAAATCAGGAAGCTCAGCGATTCAACCATGAATATATCGGTACCGAGCATATCCTGCTGGGACTGGTTAAAGAGGGCAGTGGCGTCGCCGCCAACGTGCTGAAAAATCTTGACGTCGACTTGCGCAAGATTCGCCTGGAGGTTGAAAAACTTGTTCAAAGCGGTCCGGAAATGGTCACCATGGGCAAGCTACCCCAGACGCCACGTGCCAAAAAAGTCATCGAGTATTCCATGGAAGAAGCTCGCAACCTCAATCACAATTACGTGGGTACCGAGCATATCCTGCTGGGCCTGCTGCGAGAACAAGAAGGTGTGGCTGCCCAGGTCCTGATGAACCTGGGGCTCAAGCTGGACGAGGTACGAGAAGAGGTCCTCAACCTGCTCGGTCATGGACTCGAGGAGGGTGAAGGAGGCGAACGGCCTGAACGTGAAGGAGGCAGCTCCGAGGCTCCCTCGGGCAAGAGTGGCAAAAGTAAAACACCGGCCCTGGATAGTTTTGGACGTGACCTCACTGAATTAGCAAAACAGAAAAAGCTGGACCCCGTGATTGGCCGTCAACGAGAAATTGAGCGAGCTATCCAGGTGCTCTGTCGCCGCACCAAGAACAATCCTGTGTTACTTGGTGAAGCGGGTGTGGGCAAGACCGCCATCGTGGAAGGGTTTGCACAACGCGTGGTCAGTGGCAACGTACCGGAAATTCTTTGCGACAAGCGTATCGTGGTACTGGACCTGGCCATGATGGTAGCCGGCACCAAGTACCGTGGTCAGTTCGAAGAACGTATCAAGGCCGTCATGAACGAGGTCCGGCGAGCCAAGAATACGATCCTGTTTATTGATGAACTTCACACCCTCGTCGGAGCGGGCGGAGCAGAAGGTGCTATCGATGCCGCCAACGTGCTCAAACCTGCACTCTCGCGAGGCGAGATTCAGTGTATTGGTGCGACCACGTTTGACGAGTACCGCAAGTACATTGAAAAAGACAATGCCCTGGCACGTCGTTTCCAGGAAATCGTGGTCGATCCAACTAACAAGGAAGAAACGATCGAGATCCTCAAGGGCCTGAGAGAACGATACGAGGAACATCATCGAGTCCAGATCACCGATGATGCCGTGGAAGCAGCGGTGGAAATGTCCGAACGCTATATCACTGCACGCTGCCTTCCCGATAAAGCTATTGATGTCATCGATGAATCCGGAGCGCGAGTCCGACTACGGTCCATGACCCGTCCACCGGATTTAAAAGAAATCGACGACGAAGTCACCCAGTTGAACAAGGAAAAGGAAGAAGCGGTCGCTAACCAGGACTTCGAGAAAGCGGCCGCCCTGAGGGACAGTGCTGACAAGCTGCGCAAGAAAATGGAATCCATTACGCAGGAATGGCGAGAAAAATCACGGGAAACCGATGGCGTCGTCGACGAGGAAGTAATCGCCGAAGTCGTTTCCAAGATGACAGGTATCCCACTCACCAGGCTCAGCACCGAGGACAGCCTGAGACTGATGCAAATGGAGGATACGCTGCACAAGCGCGTCGTGAGCCAGGAAGCAGCTGTCCAGGCCATTGCCAAGGCAGTTCGTCGCAGCCGTAGTGGTTTGAAGGATCCACGTCGGCCCACCGGTTGTTTCATTTTTGCCGGCCCCACCGGAGTTGGAAAAACACTGTTGGCCCAAGCACTCGCCGAGTTCATGTTCGGAGATTCCGATGCATTGATCCACCTGGATATGAGCGAGTACATGGAAAAGCATAACGTGAGTCGCCTGATTGGTGCCCCTCCTGGATACGTGGGATATGAAGAAGGTGGTCAACTCACAGAAAAAATCCGGCGACGGCCCTATGCTGTTGTCCTGCTCGATGAAATTGAAAAGGCGCACCCGGATGTTTTCAACATGCTACTGCAGGTCATGGAAGAAGGTCGCCTGACAGACAGTTTTGGACGCAACGTCGATTTCCGCAACTGCATCCTGATCATGACCACCAATGCCGGGGCAGAAGCAATCAAGAACGAATCGGCTTTCGGATTCCAGACACCGGAAGATGATGCCTCCTATGAAAGCATGAAGGAACGTGTCAACGATAGTATTGAACGCGTCTTTCGACCTGAATTCCTCAACCGCCTCGATGACACCATTATTTTCCGCCACCTCACCGTGGCCGATCTAAAGCTAGTCATCGACCTGGAACTGGAAAAGGTCCGCAAGCGACTCCTGGAACGTGGCTTCAAGCTCGAATTGACCGACGACACCAAGGATTACCTTATCAAGCGCGGTTCCAACACCGATTACGGTGCCCGACCCCTGCGACGCGCAATCGAAAATCGTGTAGAAGATCCCCTCTCCGAAGAACTGCTGCGAGGGGCTTTCACCGACAGCGATACGATCGTCGTGGACGCCGTGTGGGACAAGGATCACGAAAAAATCATCCGGCTTACCTTCCAGGGTGTCGTTCGTGATGAGCCAGCCGTCGAGGCTGTTGCCGCCAAAGGTGATAAGGCGGATGAAAAAGATTCCGAAGACGAGTAAGAACCAATCGTCTCGATTCAACAGTAAGATTTATCAAACGAGCCCTGCGGGGCTCGTTTTTTATTGCGGTCGTGGGCAACCTGGCCAGAGCCTCGGATCGGCCTGCCCCGCCACCAAGACACCTTTCTGGTTCCAGTCCATGTATGCATGGACCTCGGCAGCACAGTATCTCAGGGTCAGCCCACAGCGACGCCGGTCCGACTGGTTCGCATTGCTACCGTGCAGCAACAAGTCGTTGTGAATCGACATCTGGCCGGCACGCAAAACATTGTCAAAAGGTGCACCGTAATCGAGCGCATTCTCGACCGTCTGATTCAAAACATTGTTTTCGCTGGCCGCACTCTCACGCCATTCGAGATGACCGTGAAGATGGGACCGAGGGATAAACCGCATGCAGGCATTCTCGATGTCTGCATCATCAATCGCTAACCAGACGGTTGCCGTCCGAGACGGAGTCAAGGGCCAGTAGCTGGCATCCTGGTGCCATGACACCGCTTTGCCATCATGGGGCATCTTGCAGAAGAAATGACTGCCCCAGGCCACCACGTTCTCACCCAGTATATCCTGCACATAATCGACGATCCGGGGATGCTGAAGTAAATCGTAAACACGATTGTACGTGGCATGGGCCGTACTGATCGAATAACTATCCCCTCCCTGCTGCATTACCTGCTGGAGCAAGGCATCGAAATAAGCACGCAGGTCACAGGCTTCTGCTTCATCAAAGATATCCAGGCCCGTCAAATAACCCTCTTGATTGTAAGTTTCTACCTGCTGTCTCGTCAGGGTTTTCGCCGACTCCGGATCGGCGGGAAAGAAACCTAACTCGCGCTCGATCTCTTCGATCGAATTGTAGGCGGGAATAATATCGAAGTCAGCCATCCACGAGTCCTCGGAAAAATCTCAGGTTCAATTACCAATATAACGAACAACGCAACAGGATAAACTCCCAGGGTCTTCTTCAGCAGCGTTCAATCACTCCTGCCCAGACTGCTAGCTAGATGTCGCCTGAGATTCTATTGGCAGGGCCGCTGACAAGGGCCCCCTAAAAACCGTCATAACCGGCAAAGTTCGTTCAAGTCAACTATTTTGAAACGCCGAAAATGACGGTGACCGGTCTCCGGGTGTGCGCTCACGGCGCCCCGGGAGATATGACACTGACTTCATGTTCAGGATTCACCACTGCCATGGCTACGGGATCACTAACTACCCCGAAAACTTCTCGAACTTCGGCAACCAGCCTCTTGGTCGACTGGATTACCGGTTGTGGCGAGTCGTGCATTGCCATGTTCCAGTCCGTCGGCGAACTAACGTTATTTGCCACAGCCACGATAGCTGCACTCTTTCGAGGTTTACCCAGTCGTAAAACGCTACTTCCCAACTTCTACCAGGTGGGTGTCTTAAGCCTACCAGTCGTTGCAATTACAGGAACGTTCATTGGCATGGTGTTAGCCGTGCAAAGTCATTTTCAATTTGCCCAGGTCGGCCTGGAGAGTCGCCTGGGGGCCGTAATTAACATGTCTCTGGTACGGGAACTGGGCCCTGTCCTGGCAGCCATCATGCTCGCTGGACGAGTCGGCAGTGCCATGGCGGCTGAACTGGGCACGATGCGAGTCACGGAACAGATTGATGCATTGGCCAGCATGGGCGCTGATCCCATCCGGTACCTGGTCGTTCCACGATTCCTGGCCTGCCTGATCCTGATTCCAACTCTCGTCGTCATGGCTGACTTCATGGGGGTAGTCGGGGGATATTTCTACAGCGTCATGATCGTGGGAATCGACAAGTACCAGTACATGTATCATTCGCGCGCCTTCGTGGGTGGATTTGACCTGTTCATCGGTATCGTCAAGAGTTTCTTTTTTGGTTCCGCCATTGCCCTTGTCAGCTGTTTTCGGGGGTTTCATTCAGAACCTGGAGCGGAAGGCGTGGGGCGTGCCGCGACGGCTGCCTTTGTCTATTCTTTCGTACTGATCCTGGCCCTGGATCTGTTTGTAGGTATTCTCCTGGACACAATTTATCTCCTCTGGGTTCCGGGAGGCAGCAAGTTATTCTGACATGAACCTAGAAACACATTCCCATACCGACATACCCACTTCGGAGTCCCTGATTCTTTCTGTCCAGGACCTGGATATTTCCTTTGGTTCCCACCAGGTACTGACCGGAATCAACCTCCAGGTACCACGTGGACAGACGCTCGCGATCATTGGTGAAAGCGGATGTGGAAAAACGGTGCTATTGAAAACACTCATTCAACTCATCAAACCAACCTCAGGCCGTGTCCTGTTTGATGGACAAGATCTTTCACAACTGGACATCCACGAGTTATCTCGCCAGCGTACACGTTTCGGTTTTATCTTCCAGCAAGCCGCTTTATTTGACAGTATGACGATTGGTCAGAACGTATCATTTCCATTGCTTCAACATACGCAATTGTCCGAGGAAGAGGTTCACCAGCGTGTATTGACTCAACTGGCAGATGTCGGGCTTCCCGATTCCGTGCTGGACAAGAAGCCTGCTGAACTATCCGGTGGCATGCGCAAGCGAGTTGGTGTGGCACGGGCCCTGATGTTAAATCCCGAACTGGTCCTGTACGATGAGCCGACGACCGGGCTGGACCCCATTGTCAGTGACGTAATTAATGAACTCATTCTACGCTCACGCCGGCGCTACTGTGTGACCAGCATTGTGGTCACTCATGACATGCGCACTGCTCGCAAGGTAGCTGACCGAGTCGTGATGCTGTATCCCACAAGCCGCCTGGAGGCGGGCGAATCTCAGATCATTTTTGACGGCCCGCCCAGCGAGCTGGATCGGACGGAAGACAGTCGAGTCGTGCAATTCGTGCGCGGTGAAGCAGGTGAACGTCTGATGGAGATGCGGTCAGAAGCTTCAATGGCTGATTACTAGGAGTTGCTTCGGCAGGAAAACCATGGATGAACGCGTATTAAAATTTCGAGTGGGAGTTGTGGTTCTGACGGCCACTATCGTCACGGCCATCCTGATCGTGATGTTTGGAGCCGTACCCGATTTTACGGGTACCTACTATCAGTTAAACATTGAATTCCCGGCGGCTCCTGGAGTGGGAAGGAATTCGCCGGTACTCAAGAGCGGGGTACCCATCGGACGCGTCACGGCTGTCGATCTCCAGGACGATGGCGGCGTACTGTTAAAACTACGCATCCAATCGGATTACAAGCTGCAGCAGAGCGAGATCTGCCGTATTCGCATTGGTTCGATGGTCACCGGGGATGCGGTCCTGGAATTCGTGGCCAGTAATCGCGGCCAGTTACTGGCCAACTTTGACATGGACAAGAATGGTCAACTCGACAAGACCGAGGTGAGCAAGGCCCAGCAACTGTTGCAGGATGGGGATTACTTGAGAACCGGGACCGTGGCCGAGGATCCGTTACAGATCATTATCAACATGCAACAGAAAATGGGATCGACGTTTGAATCGATCGAAAACGCCGGTACGGGGATCAAGAAGGCCGCTGATGACTTTGCCTTGTTGATGGACAACCTGAACCAGTTCCTGGGCAGTAACAACGGTCAATTGCAGAGCATTCTCAAGAAAACCGATGTGGCACTAGATAATTTTGGAGCTGCGATGGCCATGGTTAATGACCTGGCAGGGGATCCCCAGTTCCAGGCCAGCCTCCAGCAGGCCTTGAAGGATCTTCCCGCGCTTTTCGAACAGACCAAGCTCACGGTCGCGGATGCTCGCAAGACGATGCGCAGCTTCGAAATCATGAGCCAGTCTGCGACCACCAATCTGGACAACCTGCAGCACCTGACAGGTCCCCTGAAGCAGCATGGTGCTGGCCTGGCACAGAATCTTGTACACAGCATCGACAGCCTGGACCAGGTCTTCAGCCAGCTGTCCATTTTCAGTAAATCGCTCAACAGCTCGAATGGATCACTTGGTAAGCTGGTTCATGATCCCGCGTTATTCCAGCGATTAAGCAATGCTGCCCACAACATCGAGGATGCTTCTCGACGCCTGAGACCGATCATGGCCGATCTCCGTGTCTTCTCTGACAAGTTAGCAACCGACCCGCGGCAACTGGGATTGAAAGGTGCCTTAAACAACAAGCCTACCGGAGTGGGAGTGAAGACTAACTTCTGGCAACGCTGAACAAGCTAACGAGGCAAGTCGATCAGGGGCGGCGTCTCCGGTGGACGTAACGGAAAACTACGGGCAGGCGGAGGCTCGGGGCGTGGTGTGGGTGTCGAGGGAGGGGCTGCCGGCCTGTTATTTAATGCCTCGGCAGGCAATTCGGTAACCGCACCCTGCCGGGAACGATCGCGTAGCCGCTGTGCTCGCTGAAGCAGAATGTCACTGGGAACGATACGTTGCGGAACCATCCGGAAATCAACCACGCGTTCGTCTCGTAACTCACGACGAATCATGTTTTCTGAAATAAAGTCAATCACTGGCCACTGGTACCAGGGTGGTGAAAAGGTGCGTTTCACGGTCAGTGTTTCGAATCCTTCCATCACCAGTTGGATCTTACGTGTCCCGTAATAGGTAAACGAAGTAGAGACCGGTGTAACACCGATTTCCCGATCATCGACAAACACCACGGCACCTGGAGGATTGCTGATAATCGTCAAGCGCCGACGCACCGTCGCCGCAACCGGCAGGACATCGACACAAGTGACTACCAGGAAACTGAGTAAGATGAATCGTGTTCGCATGGTATGTCCGTCCCTCGGTGTTACCTGACCTCAAAACAGCCAGCCGCTTTTCCAGGCGGAAAAAGTATAGCGAGAGCCGATTATTGCCACTAGGCCAAATCCAAGGTCTCAAGATCTAACCAGAAGAACTCTATTCGAGTTCCCAGTTGACAAGTAGAATAGTTAAATTACCGTCCACCAGGACCCTTTGATGAATCACGCTCCGTTTGGTAAACACCAGCGGATCCTGCTTGCAAAGAAGAAACTCGTGAACCCGCCATCCATTAAATGGGCTGATTGTCTGCAATTCACTGCCGTCACAGACGTCGGGATGCGCCGATCGAACAACCAGGATGCGCATTCGGTCGTACCAGCTAAAAGCGAAGACGATTGGCCACAACAGGGCCATATCCTGGTCGTCGCCGATGGCATGGGTGCGCATGCTGCGGGCGAATTAGCCAGCGAACTGGCTGTCCGTGGCGTCACCCAGTTATTTCATCAATATGAAGAACTGGATCCCATCGAGG
>JAZADA010000519.1:0-4844 GCA_036124135.1 Planctomycetota bacterium
TAGAGCGGGTGGTCGCTGACGACCGGTCCTTCGGGCGAGGTATTCAAGTGGCGATCAGTGGGATACTTGTATCGCCCCATTTTTTGTTTCGCATCGAGGAACACGCCAGTAAAGACAACGCTCAGCAAATTCAATCGTTGTCCCAGTTTGAATTGGCCAGTCGACTCTCTTATTTTATCTGGTCCAGCATGCCGGATGACCAGTTGTTTTCACTGGCCAGCGCTGGCAAGCTCTCGGATCCGATCGTGCTGCGTCAACAAGTCAAGAGAATGCTTGCCGATGATCGCTCGCGGGCACTAGTCGATAATTTTGCCAGCCAGTGGTTGAATCTCAGGAATCTTGAAAATGTCAAGCCTGATCCGGACCAGTATGGTTTCTTTGACGAACAGTTGCGCAATGATATGAAACGTGAGACGGAATTGTTTTTCGAAGCCGTGATGCGAGAAGATCGCAGCGTGCTGGATCTCGTGACCGGGAGATTCTCTTTCCTTAATGAACGACTGGCAAAACATTACGGAATCGAGGGGGTGACCGGGGATAAGTTTCGCAAGGTATCCTTGCAGGATTATCCCAGGGCTGGGGTTTTAACCCACGGCAGTATTTTGACGCTTACATCCAATCCAGATCGGACCTCGCCGGTCAAGCGCGGGAAGTGGATCCTGGTGAATGTCCTTGGCACTCCACCACCGGATCCGCCGGCCGATGTGCCTGAACTGGCAGCGGTTCAAAAAGCATCACCGACAGCAACGCTCAAGAAACAGCTCGCGTTGCATCGAGAGAATGCCAGTTGTGCCATTTGCCACCGCCAGATGGATCCCCTGGGGTTGGGCCTGGAAAATTTCGATGCGGTGGGGCGTTGGCGGGAAAAAGATGAGGATCAGGTGATTGATCCACAGGGTAGCCTGCCTAATGGGGACAAATTCAAGAGTCCGCTTGAGTTAATTCAGGTTTTGGGGGGGCGGCAGAAGGATTTCCACCGTGCCCTGGCCGGAAAAATGTTAACCTATGCAACAGGCCGGGGTTTACAATATTATGATCGCTGTGCGGTCGATGATATTATTAAGAACATGCGCAAAAGTGAGAATCGTTTTTCGGCACTGGTGACCGAGATTGTGTTAAGCGAACCTTTTCGAAAAAAACGAGGCGATGGAGGCCAGCCATGAAACGTTTGCCAAGAAGAACATTCCTGAAGGGTGTTGGACTGAGCATGGGGTTACCTGTGTTGGAGGCGATGCAACCGGCAACGAAGCTGGCGGCGGCTGCCAATCCGTCTCACCCTACCAGGGCGGCGTTTGTTTTCTTTCCCAATGGTGCCATCATGCCCGCCTGGACACCCTCGGGGGAAGGCACTGATTACAAGCTGTCAGAAACCTTGCAAACGCTGGAAAAGTTCAAGCCGCAATTCAATGTGATCACGGGACTGGCACAGGACAATGGGCGTGCCAAGGGAGATGGGCCTGGTGATCACGCGCGTTGTGCCTCTACGTTTTTGACGGGATCGCATCCCTACAAAACGTCCGGAGACAATATCAAGGTGGGCATTAGTGTTGACCAGTCAGCAGCGAAGTCGATCGGGCATCTGACCAAGCTTCCGTCGCTCGAGTTGGGAATCGAAAAAGGTCGTAATGCCGGGAACTGTGATTCCGGTTACAGTTGTGCCTATTCTTCTAATGTCTCCTGGAAGACGGCCACCACCCCGATGGCAAAAGAAATTCATCCGCGGCTTGTCTTTGAACGATTGTTCGGCAGCGACCAGGGCAAGGCGGCAGGACAGGCGGAGCGCAATCGAGATCGGAAGAGTATCCTGGACCTGGTAGCGAGAGATGCCGCGGTCTTGCAGAAACGTTTGGGCAAAACCGATCGCCAGAAAATCGACGAGTATTTCGATAGTGTCCGAGAACTCGAGAAACGCGTGGTGCGGGCCGAGCAGACCAACCAGCAAGAACGTCCCGAATTCGTGGCGCCGGAGAGTATTCCGCGTGATGTACGTGATCACATTCGCTTGATGTACGATCTGATGGTGCTTGCATTCCAGACAGATTCAACGCGCGTCGCCACCTTTATGCTTGGCAACGCTGGCAGCAATCGAACCTATCCCATGGTGGGCGTTAATAGTGGCCACCACAGCCTGTCTCACCATCGGAACCAGGAAGAAAATATCAGCAAGCTGAAGAAGATTGATAAGTTTTTGGCGACTGAGTTTGCATACTTTCTTGGCAAGCTGCAGGCCGTCAAAGAAGGCGAGGGAACGCTGCTTGATCATTCGATGATTCTTTATGGAAGTGGCCTGGGAGATGCCAACCGACATGATCATAGTGGTTTGCCGGTGGTCATGGCCGGAAAGGCCAATGGTACGATTCAGACAGGTCGGCATATCACCTACAAGTCCGAGGAACCGATGAATAATCTGTTCCTGTCCGTCCTGGATCGCCTGGGAGCGCAGGTTGACAAGCTTGGAGATAGTTCCGGTCGACTGAAGTCCCTGGATGCCTAGTGGATCTGCCTGGTGCAGTGAAGGAATCACTATGAGTGATGTGGACCCCCCGGAAGATCCAGTACCGGATAATGCCTCTTCCGGCGAAGAGCAAAAACCAGCAAATCAAGGTGAGCCCTCGGCAACGCCTGGCGCAGAACGGCATGTTTCAGCACGTGTGCCTGAATCCGTGAGCACCGGCGTTCTCAGTACCGGCGTGATCGTGATGACCGGCGCTAATGAGTTCGTGGTCGACTTTATCCAGGGACTCGGACAACCGGCCCAGGTGGCGGCCAGGGTCGTGGTTCCTCACTCGGTCATGCCGCAGTTCGTGGATGCCCTGAAAAGGAACCTGGAAATCTACAAGCAACGTTACGGCGATCCGCCGCAGTTGCCGCAGAATCCGAATCCGCAACAACGGCAGCCGTCAGCGCAGGAAATTTACGACGAATTGAAGATCACTGATGACGTGTTGGCAGGTTCCTATGCCAACGGTGTCATGATTGGCCATAGCATGACGGAATTCAAGTTGGATTTCCTTGCTAATCTTTTTCCACACACGACGGTTTCCAGCCGTGTGTTTATGGCGACTCCGCAGGTTCCTCGCATGTTGGAATCGTTGAACCGAACCTACCAGCAGTTCCTGGAGCGTGTCGGCAAGAAACCTGCCACGCCTGACGTGGAACCGGGGGACTCGATACCACCTCTGCCAGGATCGACCTCCAGCGATGATGAGCCAGATCCTGGAACTCCCTGAGATAATACAAATCTTTAAAGCGAATAGGCTTCCAGATGACTTCTCCTCTCAAGGTTTTGATTCTTTGTACCGGTAATAGCTGTCGTTCTCAGATGGCCGAGGAGTTATGGAACACAGTCGGAGCAGGTGACTGGAGTTGCTATTCGGCAGGCTCCCGGCCCGCTGGTTATGTCCACGAAATGGCGGTCCAGGCCATGCAGGAACTGGAGATAGATCTCTCTAGCAACGAGAGCAAGCGCCTGGACGTGTTCGCAGACGTGACGTTTGATTATGCGATCACGGTCTGTGATCATGCTGATCAGGCGTGCCCTGTGATCAGTAATGCGAGACAACGCTTGCATTGGCCTTTCCCTGATCCCGCTGATGCAACGGGATCGAAAGAGGAGCAACTGGCGGTATTCCGAACTGTGCGAGATGCCATCAGTGACCGAATTCGTCAGTTCCTGGAAAAGTGCCAGCCGTCAACGGGTGATGCCTAGTTGCGTCGGTCAGCTACGACGAGAGCTTCTGCCAGCAGCCGATCTCGTCGGCACCCAGGTAGGCCAGGAGCAGGGCTCCCGGTGCCGCCATGCGGTCAAACAGCTCTCTTACAAATAAATCCTCACCCGGCCAGGGATAGACGAAGCAGAGATCAAAATCGACGGGTTCAAGGTCAAGATGGCGGTATCCAGCAGCGCTGGTTAAGTCGACCCAGGTCAGCCCTTCCTGCTGTAGTCGAGGTGGAGTGATATGATCCGCGATGAAGCTTCCTTCAGCGATCTCAACGTCCAGCTTGAATTCTTCGAGTAGGGATCTGGATTCAGCAACCAGCAGTGGTTCTACCTCGATCCCACAGGCGAGGAAATCATGCATGGCAGCCATTCCTGCAACGACGCCGAAACCACTTCCCCATTCGCAAAATTGGCGTCCAGGTAACTGGCCAGAGTGCTTCAGGTATTGGAGTGCGAAAAATACCTGTTGGTAATCGCAGGCAACAAATGCGTGAATGGGTTGGTCGCGATGAAGATACTGGAAACGGTCGGTACGGATTCGGGCTGCTTGCAGGAAATCTGCCACTGACCGGGGAAGCGGGCCATGTGGGCGTTCTAGTTCAACTTCGCGTAGGCCCATGGCCTTCTCCTGGGTTTCGTTGGTGGATGCATTGTATCGTTAGTGAGCTTGCTTTCGCAAACCGGGGCCTTGGGGGCCGAAAAGATTCGCCTGCAGCGTTCGAGTGGGGTATAATCGTCGCCAGTCGTGGAGATGAATGAATCGATTACTTTACGAATAGTGGAGCGTATTATGGATCGGCGAAATTTCCTGCAGCGATCAACAAGTCAGGCTGTCGCAGCCAGCGGTTTGGCAGCGATCACGCGTTCAGCGTCCGCCGGTAAAGCACCTGCGAGCGAGCGCCTCCAGGTGGGATGCGTGGGAGTAGGCGGGCGAGCAGGGTCGCTACTGCGGATGTTTTCTGCACAAAAAGATGTAGATGTCGTGGCACTGGCAGATATTGACAGTCGGCGTTTGCCGGCCGCCCAGGAAACCGTTAGGCAGATCAATGGTAAGAAACCAACGGTCCATGGCGATTTCCGTCGACTGGTTGATAATCCAGGAATCGATGTGCTGGTGGTTGGG
>JAZADA010000520.1:0-4264 GCA_036124135.1 Planctomycetota bacterium
CAAGCGCGCGGTGCGACATTGAGATTGCTTTGAAAACGGGCAGATGTTACGCTTGGACACAGATTAGTCCGTATTTAGCAGTGCCTGACAACCGATAAACATAGATAGATATGTTTTCCTGAGGAGACTCGCATGCTCTCGATTTATGGATCCAAGCCTGGCCGAAGTGGATACTGTGACGGTGTCAGCCGTCGCGGCTTGTTGAAGATCGGTGCTCTCGGTGTGGGGGCCTTTGGTCTCAACATGGTGGACTTGTTGCGTGCCGAGGATGCTGCCACTCGCAAGAGCCATAAGGCGGTCATTAATATCTTCCTCGGTGGTGGACCACCCCATCAAGACATGTGGGAAATCAAGACCAAGGCACCCAAGGAAATACGGGGTCCTTTCCAGCCAATTGCGACCAGCGTGCCCGGGATCCAGATCGGCGAGTGTTTTCCCAAGATCGCATCGATCATGGATAAGTCGACGGTCTTGAGGGCTGTCGTGGGTTGCGAGGGGCGACACGATTCATTTCAGTGCATGACCGGTTGGCGTCACCAGGAGATGCGTGCGGTGGGTGGCTTCCCGGCCCTGGGAAGTGTGTTGCACAAGGTAGCTGGGCCCGTGGACGAAAGCGTGCCCCCCTACATCGGTATGAAGACGGCTGGAGTCTGGCGTAATCCAGGAACTCCAGGCTTCCTGGGACCCACGTATGCTCCTTTTGTTCCAGATGGCGAGGGCCTGGCGAACATGAAGCTGGCTGGTATTACGACCGACCGACTCAGTGATCGCAAGCAGGTATTGGCAAGCATCGATCGCCTCCGTCGTGACGTGGATGCCACCGGGCAACTGGCGGGGCTGGATTCCTACCAGCAACAGGCATTTGACGTTCTCACGTCCAGCAAGCTGGTTGATGCGTTGGATTTGAGCAAGGAAGATCCCAAGGTGCGCGAGCGATATGGAGACGGCAAGCCTTACCAGTTTCAGTATGATGGGGCGGCGACGAATAACGAGATGATCCTGCAGGCCCGTCGACTCGTGGAAGTGGGTGTGCGATGCGTGACCCTGACGTATGGTCGTTGGGATAGCCATGGCAACAACGAGGGGCTGGTGCGTCACCACGGTGTACGGATCGACCAGGCAGTCCATGCGTTGGTTACAGACCTCGAAGAACGCGGCATGATTGACGATGTAACGGTGTTGGTCTGGGGTGAATTCGGCCGCACGCCGCGTATTAACAAGACGGGTGGTCGGGATCATTGGCCGCAGGTCAGTTGCGCCTACATGGCCGGTGGTGGCATGAAAAACGGGCAGGCGATCGGTAGTACGACACGACTGGGTGAGCATGCCCATACGCGACCGGTGCATGTCCAGGAGATCTTTGCCACGCTCTACAAGAACCTGGGTATTGATGTCAATTCGACGACGATCAAGGATCCCGCGGGGCGACCCCAGTACCTGACCAAGATGGGGCCCATTTCTGAATTGGTCTAGTAGCAATGTTTGCCTGTTTGTGCTGAGGCGAGGCGTGACCTGCACGTTGACTTTGTCCCTGTCTCTCCTTCCCGTTTATTGAATGCCACGTCATGTCGCTGGTCGTCCTGCAAGAAGTTTCCATAGGTTACCGCGGTCCCGCTTTATTGGATGCGGTGGACTGCCGTATCGACGCTGGCCAACGGATTGGATTGTTGGGCCGTAACGGGGCCGGGAAAACGACCCTGATGCGACTGATTGTCGGCGAGGAAACGCCTGATGCGGGCGAGATCCTTTGCGACCCGTCGACTCGAATCGCCTTGCTGCCACAGGATGTCCCCAGTGATCTGCAGGGCAGTATCCGCCAGATTATCCAGCAGGGCCTGGACGGCCAGGACCTGCCCTCGTGGGAGGTTGACCAGCTGGTTGAGCAGATTGCCTCCCGGATGAAGTTGGAACTTGGCGGTGCGTTTGAATCGCTCTCGTCCGGAATGAAACGTCGCGTGTTGTTGGCCAGGGCGCTGGTCTCGAACCCGGACCTCTTGCTGCTGGATGAACCTACGAATCACCTGGACATCGAGGCCATTTCCTGGCTGGAGAGTTTCCTGGCCAAGTGGCCCGGTGCCATCCTGTTTGTCACGCACGATCGTACTTTCCTGCAAAACCTGGCGACTCGAATCCTGGAAGTCGAGGGCGGACGTTTGTTCGACTGGTCCTGTGACTACCAGACGTTTCTGCAACGGAAGGAAGCTGCCCTGGCGGCCGAGGAAAAGCAAAATGCGCTTTTCGATAAGCGTTTGCAACAGGAAGAGGTCTGGATTCGCCAGGGGATCAAGGCCCGGCGGACGCGTAACGAGGGCCGGGTGCGAGCACTCAAGGCGATGCGGGTAGAGCGGCAGCAGCGCCGCGAGAAGACCGGACGTGCCAGGCTGGAAATCCACGAGGGACAACGCAGCGGGAACCTGGTTGCCGAGGTAAAAGAGATCTCCTTCTCTTATCCTGACCTGGCGATCGTGAAAGAGTTTTCCACGATGATCATGCGAGGTGACAAGATCGGGGTGATTGGCCCTAACGGCGCTGGCAAAACAACGTTGCTGCGACTGTTACTGGGGACGCTGGAGCCACAGTCCGGTTCGGTGCGACATGGCGCGAATCTCCAGGTCGCCTACTTTGATCAGCTCCGAGAGCAACTGGATGAAGATGCCAGCGTGGAAGAGAACGTGGGCGAAGGTTCCCAGTCGGTGATGATCAACGGGAAGTCAAAGCATGTGCTCGGTTACCTGCAGGACTTCCTCTTTACTCCAGAGCGGGCGCGGATGCCAGTGCGGTTTCTTTCCGGTGGCGAACGAAACCGAGTACTGCTCGCCAAGTTGTTTGCCCGCACCGCGAATGTCATCGTCCTTGACGAACCTACGAACGATCTTGATGCCGAAACCCTGGAGTTGCTTGAGGAACGTCTCGTGAACTACCCGGGGACAGTACTGGTCGTGAGCCACGATCCCACCTTTCTCAATAACGTGGTCAGTAGCAGCATCGTGTTCGAGCCGGGCGAGGTGCGTGAATATGTGGGCGGTTACGACGACTGGGTCCGCCAACGTCCATCCCCGGAGGCGCAGGAGACATCGCCCAAGCCAGCCAGTAAATCGGCCAGCAAGCCAGCCAGTAATCCAGTTAACGAGAAGAAGCAGAAGATGAGCTTCAAGGAAAAGCGAGAGTTGGAGCAACTGCCGGCAACGATCGAACAACTGGAAGCGGAGATCGCGGCGTTGCTTGAGGTGATGGCGCAGCCGGACTATTACCAGCAGAACAGCGACAAGCTGGCAGCGGACAAGAAAAACCTGGCGGATAGCCAGGCAGAGTTGGCGACGGCGATGGACCGTTGGTGCGAGCTGGAAGAACTGGCTGGATAGCTTGCGACTTGAGCTGACTAACTCGTGGGTAGAATGCCGCGAGGTCCGATCAGCGTTTTTGCAGGCTGCGAGCGAGATAGGTCTGCTGGAAAAATGTCTTGCCGTCCTTGGTGATGAAGCGTGCGTCCAGCTTTGCTTGTGCACCTCGCTGGCTGCTGGTGAGCAGCAGGAAGGTGTTTCCTGTACCGGAGTCGAAGATCAGGCCCGGGTGGGGCTGATTCGAGTTGTCAATAACGCTTGAATGGACAGGAGATGTTGTTAGTTCAGGGATCCGGTAGCCGGCCGTCTTGACACTCAGGTGACTAATAACCCGGGTGCGGTGAACGTCACCACTCACCAGCACTACGCCAGGAATAGATTCGCTGCCGATGAAACGGAAAAGGGCCTCGCGTTCGTGCGCGTAGGTTCCCCATTGGTCCTGCTTGCCAGGTCGGACGGCCTTGTTCCAGACCATGCCGCAGGCCAGCAGTTTGAAGTCAGCTGACGATTGTTTCAGGCCGTCAAGCAGCCAGTGCCACTGTTGTTTGCCGAGCAGCGTTGGCTTGTCGGGCGCAATTGGAGACATTTCCGTGGCAGCGAAAAAGCGTGTGTCCAGGAGGAAGACTTCCACGTTGCCGCGGCGAAACTTCGTGTAAATTCCCTGCTTGCCATCCCCATAGCTGGGGTTGGCATGATATTCAATAAAGGCCCGACGGGAGTTTTCTTTTCCGGGTAAATTACCGTTGGTGTCATTGCGGCCGAAATCATGATCGTCCCAGGTGGCGTACAGGGAACGGCCAGCGACCAGGTTCTGCAAGGCGGCAAATCCCAGGAATTCCCCGTGACGCTTCCGCAGGATTTTCAGGTCCACCGAATCAATGTACGGGGTATCGCCAAGCAGGATGACTGCCTGGGGGTCAAGT
>JAZADA010000521.1:0-6490 GCA_036124135.1 Planctomycetota bacterium
GGATTTCCTGGGAGACCTCGAGCGTGCTCGGAAAATCGTGGAACTGGTCGAGTCCGGTAAAATGCCGCCGGAGAAGAGCAAGCAACCGTCGCTGGAAAAGAAGACACAGCTGGTGCTGGCAGTGCAGAACTGGGTGGATGAAAGCATCCTCTCTCGGGCTGAACTGGAACCGATCGTGATGAGACGGTTCAATCGCTACGAGTACAACAATTCCGTCAAGGAATTACTGCAGCTGAAGGGTGATATTTACCCGCTGCCGGAACGCGTGATCCGGGCCGAGTTTCCTTACTTCCAACCGATCCAGGGTCTGATGCCGGAGACGGTGCGGGTCGGTAACCGGACCCTGGGCAAGAACGTGATCGAGAAACCTATCCTGGCAGGAGTGTTTCCCTTTGCAGCTGATTTGCCATCGGAATTTGGATTCAACAACCGTGGTGAGGAACTGGGGGTTTCTCCGCTGCAACTTGAGACATTCGTCAAGTTGGCCCAGTCGATCATGGCGGCTCCCCAGTTCAAGGGCTATTGCCGGGATTACCCGGGACTGTTTGAGCCTCCTGGAAAGGGAGATGCGGCGGCCGTGATTGCCAGTAACCGGGGCGTTGCCAGGCAGCGGTTGGCCCGCTTGCTGGAGAAGGCTTTTCGCAGTTCGGTCGATGAGTCGACGCTTGAGCGTTACCAGCGGTTTTTTTCCACGCGTTACGAGTTGACGGGGTCATTTTCCACGGCCATGAAAGACGTGGTTGCCGCGGTGATCTCCTCGCCGCGCTTTCTCTACATAACCGAATCAGGAAGCCGGGATCAATCTCGGATTCCGTTGAGTGATTATGAACTGGCCACACGACTGTCCATGTTTCTTTGGAGCAGTATTCCGGACGATAACCTGTTAAAGCTGGCTCGCGAGGGTAAGTTATCTGATCCCCAGATCCTGGAAACGCAGGTGCGGGAAATGTTGTGGGATCCACGCAGCCAGGCCTTGAGCGAAAATTTTGCGAGGCAGTGGTTGCGCCTGGACCAGTTGATCACGGCTGTCCCGGACATGAAACGTTTTCCCACGTATTATTCGCGAATTGGCTGTGAGTACTGGAAGCTGGGGCTTCAATCGATGGTCGAGCCCCTGTTGTTGTTCGAGAGTGTGATGATGGAGGATACCTCGATCATGCAACTGATTGATTCCGATTACACGTATCGCAGTGACGAGCTGCAGCACTGGTATACCAGCCCGAATCCGTTTGGCAACAAGGGAGAAAGTGGTCGCTTTAACACGAACCGACAGGACTTTCATCGGCGTGAACTCAAGACAAAACGTGAAGGTGGAGTGATCACGACGGCAGCTGTTCTGACCATGAATAGTTCTCCGTTGCGCACCAGCCCGATTACGCGAGGCGCCTGGGTAGCGGGCGTGATCTTTAATCGGCCTCCGCCCCCTCCGCCCGATGTGGTGCCGGAGATCGAGGCAGATGATGCAGAGATCGAAGCCCAGGGAATTACCCTGCGGCAACGATTGAAGCAGCACCAGACCAACCAGACCTGTGCCTCCTGCCATGCCAAGATTGATCCACTGGGATTTGTACTGGAAAACTATGATGCCGTTGGCCGTTGGCGAGAAAAGTACCGCAGCGGTCTGAAGATTGATGCCAGCGGTAAGTTGTTTGGCGAGATAGAATTCTCAGATATTGTTTCCTTCAAGGCTGCACTCATGTCGCGCCCGGAAGTATTCACACGGGCCTTCACCGAACATATGATGTCGTATGCCCTGGGAAGAGAATTGAAGGTCACCGATAAGCTGGTTGTTGATAAGATAGTAAGGAATGTACTTGCCGATAAGGGACGGTTCTCGTCTGTTGTGCTGGGGATTGCGACCAGTTATCCTTTTCGCCACAAGACGAGCCCTGCAACGCCTGGTGCGGATCCTGGCAAAGGTGGAGAGTCACGAAAATGAAACAAAACCTGAGAATCCCGCGTCGTACTTTCTTGCGTGGTTGTGGTGCCATGGTCGCCCTGCCCATGCTGGACCTGATGCAGCCGGTGACCAGTCGTGCCTCGGAAAGCAATCGGCCACCCAGGCGAGCCGCTTTTTTCTACGTCCCCAACGGCGGTGTCCAGGAGACATGGCATGTCTCGGGTGCCGGGGAGCAATTCGAATGGAGCCGGACGCTCAAGCCGCTGCAGGATCTGCGTGACAAGATTTCCCTGTTTTCAAACCTGGACCGTATCAAGGTGGCCGGTACCGATGGCCATGCCCAGGCCAGTACCTGTTGGCTTTCCAGTGCGGCTCCGGAAGAATTGTCTCCAGCCGGATATCCACTAAAACGCACCGTGGATCAATTACTGGCTGACCAGACTGCATCACATACCCCGTTTCGGTCATTGGAACTGAGCTGTAATCCTTACCGTGATAATCGCGAATCGGTTTACTTCGATAATATTTCCTGGTACGGGCATGGGCATGTGGCCCAGTCGATGCGCGATCCGCTCGATGTTTTCCAGCGGTTGTTCCGTGTCAACGAGCAGGATGCATCGGCCAGTATTCTTGACCTGGTCCTTGAAGATGCTCGCTCATTGGAGAAAAAACTGGGTAGCCAGGACCGCCAGAAACTTGGCCAGTACATGGAGTCGGTGCGCGGTGTTGAAAAGCAGATCAGGCGTATCAAGGAACGGAAGGGAACGATCCAGGATCTCAAGCTGGAAGCTCCCACGGTACCCTGGCCTGAATTGACGCGACACGAGTACGTGCAGTTAATGGGAGACCTGATGGTCCTGGCGTTGCAGACCGATCTGACACGAGTTGCCTCGTTGATGGTTGCACCGGAACGATGGGGTACGCCCTTGCTGGTCCATGGTCTCTTTGATAAACCGATCGTGCATCACAGCATGACCCATCAACAGGGTGATCAGGGTGTTCGCAATTCGCTTTCGGACCTGGATCGGTATCACGTGGAACAGTTTGCCACGCTGGCCAGGAAAATGGATGCGATCCAGGAGGGTGAAGGAACTTTGCTGGACAACTGCATGTTCATGTTTGGTTCCGGTCTGAGCAGTGGCAAGGACCATGTCTATACCAACTTGCCGCTGGTCATCGCCGGGAGTGCCGGTGGGGCGATTCGCACGAATTATCATTTCCAATCCGCACCGGGAACTCCCGTAGCGAACTTGTGGCTGGCATTGACCCGTATGATGGGGTCGACCGCAAGCCGACTGGGAGACAGTACCGAGGCCTTAAAGCTTAGCTGACCTTGGTCGGTATAGCTGTTGCCCTCTCAAAGTATCGCGATAGGAACCGTTTCAGGATGTCCCAGGCCGATTACCGCAGTCGTGATCTTGAACACGTGATTCATCCTCTGCATCATGATGCGCTGGTCCAGCAAGCTCATGTCTGGGTGCGCGGTGAGGGAGCATGCCTTTACGACGCTGATGGAAAGTGTTTCCTCGATGGTGCTTCCGGTCTCTGGAACGTGGTGGCCGGCCATGGGCGACAGGAACTGGTCCAGGCCGCTGCTGACCAAATGCAGCAGTTAGGTTTCTGTTCCGGATTTGCTGGTAATACGAATCCTCGCGCTATTGAACTGGCGGAACGACTGGCCGATTTAACGTATCCATCGATCGAGAAGTTTTTCTTCACGTCAGGTGGTGCCGAGGCAACTGAGACCAGTATCAAGACAGCGCGGCATTACTGGAAACTGCGTGGACAACCGGAGAAAACGAAAACGATTTCGCTGACCTGGGGCTACCATGGTTTGA
This sequence comes from Planctomycetota bacterium, assembly GCA_036124135.1. Lineage (GTDB taxonomy): Bacteria > Planctomycetota > Planctomycetia > Pirellulales > Pirellulaceae > JAZADA01. The sequence goes on from JAZADA010000521.1 coordinate 3,739, forward strand.
CGTTGGCCGCGATGAGTGCCACGGGTATCGAATCCTATTGGCCAGCCTTTGAACCACGCGTCCCGGGATTCATCCATATCCCCTCGCACTATCCTTATCGCTACCAGGCGCCAGGAGGCGAAGATCCGGCAATCGCCGCCGCCAACGAATTGGAACAGGCGATTCTACGCGAGGGGGCCGAGACCGTGGCCATGTTCCTGGTGGAACCGGTGCAGGGTGCTGGTGGGATTATCGTGCCACCGGATGGATATTTTCCACGCATACGCGAGATCTGCGACCGCTACGAGGTCCTGATGGTGGCGGATGAAATTATCACGGGATTCGGGCGCACGGGTCGCATGTTTGGATTGGAACACTGGGGTATTGAGCCTGACATCATCCAGTTTGCGAAAGCGATCACCTCGGGCTATTTTCCACTGGGTGGTATTGGCATTAACGGTGACATTGCCAGTGTCCTGGAGGCCAGCGAGTCCCCCTTCATGCATGCCTTTACCTACAACGGGCATCCCGTGGGTTGTGCTGTGGCACTACGCAACCTGGATATCATCGAACAGGAAAATTTCTGTGAGCAGGCTGCCACCAAGGGAGATCACTTGCTGGAACGGTTGCAGGCTGCCCTGGGAGGCCATCCACACGTCGGAGATGTACGTGGCAAGGGCCTGATGTGCGGCGTGGAGTTCGTTCGTGATCGATCGACCGGTGAAGAATTTGGCCGGGAAGAAGCCGTCGGACAGCGGATTCATATCGAGACACAAAAACGTGGACTTTTTACACGGGTGCGCGGTGACGTATTCTGCCTGGCTCCGCCGGTCGTGACGCAAATAGAACAGCTGGATCAAATTGTCGACGTACTTGTCGATTCCGTAGATGCGGTCCTGGGAGAGGGATAATGAACCAGGGTGAGACGCGGCCCCAGTTGAAGAAGGCCATCAGTGGCCTGGGATTCTTTGCCCTGGCGTTTGGCTCGATGATTGGCGTGGGCTGGATTACGGCTCTTGGTGGCTGGGTGGAAGATGCCGGGCCCGGTGGAGCCATGCTGGCCTTTACGGCCGGTGGCCTGCTCATGGTCTTGATTGGACTTTGTTACGCCGAGTTGACACCCATGTTGCCGGTGACGGGTGGGGAAGTTGCCTATGCCTACAAGGCCTATGGTACCAGCAAGGCATTTCTCGTGGGCTGGTTCCTGGCCTTTGGATATCTCTCGGTCTCGGCGTTCGAAGCCGTTTCGGTGGGTATTATTCTCGCTCACTTGTTTCCGCAGTTGAATGTCGTACCACTATACGAGATCCGTGGATTCACGGTCTACCTGCCCCACCTGGTACTGGCCTTTTTCTTTACAGCATTGATTACCTGGATCAATTATCGTGGTGTCGTGGTTGCCATGCGTGTCCAGGTGGTACTGACCCTGTTGCTGGTTTCCTGCACGGCACTGTTTGTCTTTGCCGGGATTTATCATGGCCAGGCAAGCCACCTGGAGCCGTTGTTGGCAGGTGCCACGTCCTCGGATACCTGGAAAGGTATCCTGGCGGTTTTCGTGACCGCACCATTCTGGTTCGTCGGTTTTGATACGATTCCCCAGGCTGCCGAGGAACGTTCTTCCAGCCAATCGGTGCGTCGGCTGGGCCTGTATATTTTCCTGGCCATTACCGGTTCCATTATTTTCTACGTGATGGTGATGCTGGCCGCCACGATGGCTGCTCCCTGGCAGGAAATGGTCAAGCAGGATTTGCCCACCGCCTGGGCCTTCCAGTCCGCATCCCAGGCCGCCTTCCAGTCCCCGGTTCTGGAAAACCTGGTTCTTTCCGCAGGGGTGATTGGATTGCTGACCAGCTGGAATGGATTTTTCCTGGCCGGTACACGCGTTCTTTTTGCACTGGGCAGAGGACGCATTATCGATGCCCGTTTTGGCCAGGCCCATGCGCGTTATGGGACACCGGCCCGGGCTATTGTCTTTAGTGGTATCGTGACGGCCCTGGCTGCCTGCCTGGGCAAGGGAGCTATCGGTGCTTTTATTCACGTGGGTTCGTTCTGTATCGCCGTGGCGTTCCTGGGCGTGGCCCTGTCGCTGCTGAAAATGAGAAGAACGTTTCCGCAGGCCAATCGACCCTACCGGTTACCGGGCGGCAGAGGTGTTGCCTGCCTGGCGGCCATCGGCTCACTGTTGATTCTCGTGGCCATGGTCGTCCCTGGTAGCCCGGAGGTGCTGGTCTGGCCCCTGGAATGGATGATCCTGTTGGCACTCTGCCTGTGCGGACTTGTTTTCTGGATCACGGGGAGTCGACAGCGTCGGGAAACCGACGAGGCAGAGCGGAACAGCCTGATCCTGGATGAACAGTAGCCTGGCAGCGAGTTGCGTTCAGGGATTCTTGAGAAGGTTCAGCAGGAATTGCGATCCGGTTTTCCCGGTAGCCGCAGGGCTTACTTCCACGCCGATCAGCAGCACTTCTCCACGGCCGATCTTCTTTGATACGATGGCTGCGCTCTTGTCTGGGTAATTGGCCAGCACCTGGTGCCCCCTGCCGTTCACAAATCGTGGTCCACCATGGTACTGGCAGGTTGCCAGTAGCGTTTTTGTCAATCCGCGCTGGAGCCCCTCAGCGGTTGGTTGCAGGTCGACCTGCGTCACAGCTGGCCAGGTGGCGAGCTCGGCCAGGGGACCTTCTGCCATGCCCCGGTAGTACTTGAGAGGATACTCCCAGGTGCGCTGTTGCCAACGAATCGTCTTGGCTGCCAGGTAAGCCCCGGTCGAAAC
>JAZADA010000522.1:0-5662 GCA_036124135.1 Planctomycetota bacterium
AGGAGATCCGCTGTACGAGCCGAATCCCCAGAATGGAAAACCGTTGACGATTGAATTTCCCGAGGACGCCAGGACGGCGACTAATACGGTCCATCACTCGCGACGTTTTCCCTCGGCGATCCTGGTGCCACGAGTACAGAAGCCGTAACGCGTGGTCCTCGTTGGCTGAAATTATCAGCAAGAAATAAAAAGAGCAGCACAGGGGTTTCGGAGACGGGTCCCGATCGTCGTATGCTGCTCTGTCGCTCAACCATCTCCACGATCATCGAGCCACTGTCTTACCGGAATGTTGCCGGGTTGAAAAAATCTTTCAAGCCTTCCTGGGTAAAGAGTTGATCGACCGCAGCGTGATGGGCAGGCAGGGGCCTGCCCGGAGCCTGCATGATGCCATCGAACTTGATGTAAGCGGCGTCGTTGCGTTGGCCCTTGGCGATTGCTTCCATGTCGCTGGTGTCAGTGCCAGCCATGATGCCATCGAACTTGATGTAGGCGGCGTCGTTCCGTTGGCCCTTGGCGATTGCTTCCATGTCGCTGGTGTCAGTGCCAGTCATGATGCCATCGAACTTGATGTAGGCGGCTTCGTTCTTTTGACTCTTGGCGACCTGGGCCGCAGCATCAGCTGTTGGTTCGATCGTTAATCCTGGCATGGTGGTCAGGAGGGCTCTTGTTTCCAGGCCTTCCATGGCTGGAGTGAAAGACGTTCGCTGTTTTGTTCCTGCTGCTTTGGCTGATTTCCTGGTGTTGCGGAATTGACGGGCGAGGTTCTTGAGAGTGGAAACGCGAGTTTTCATGTTTTACCCTTTGTTAGAGATTTGTATGGCTGATCTTTTCATCGATATGTCGTGGGGATAATGTGTTAACGCAGTGGAAATGGTTTGTTCACGGTTATTCTCGAAAATTATTTTCCTGGCGTAGAAATTAGCTGTTTTTAAGGGGTTGCTTACTTAAGCGAGGAAAGGGATATAATTTGTCCGGTGCGAAGCAAAGCCAGGCAAACATGATTCAGAGTTGTGGGTGGGGATCCTTGTCGTCGACAGGAATCGTGAAGTACAACACCGGTGGTCTACTATGAAACCCTTGTCGGAGGAGTCATGCCATGCGTAAGACGAGTACTGTTGGTTCTATCGATCGCAGGACCTTGCTGAAGATGTTGCCGGTAGCAGCGACAATCGACCATGTTGGGCACTCTGAGGCTTGCGGGTTGCTTGGCACGGAGACGTCGGCCGGGCCGGTTCGATTACGGTTTGGCCTGAATGCTGATCCTCATTTGCTGGGTCGGAACACGGCCGGCCACGAGGACAATTTCATGGACTTCGTAAAAGCGATGAAGGCCTGGCGGCCGGATTTTGCGATCGACCTGGGAGATTTTGGATGCCAGGTTGCGGAGGGGACCACGACCCAGGCCATGCATGATGGGCAGCTTGAGGCACTAAAACATCATGTCAGTGTTTTTGCGCAGGTGCCATGCCCTCGCTACCACGTCATTGGAAATCACGATGTGGGTTGGATCCGTGGTGGGGAAGAAAAGATCACGGCTGCGGACCTGGTGGGACGCGGTCATGCAGGCGAGGATATTACCAAGCAGGAGTTTCTGCAGGCCACGGATACGCCTCATCGTTACTATTCGTTTGATGTTCGAGGGATCCACGTGATTGTGCTTGACGCCAATAATGCACCTGACAAGGAGGCTCCAAGGAAGGGGCATGATGGCGTGGAAGGTGGTTACTACGTTGATGCGGTTCAGCAGCGTTGGTTACGAAAGACGCTTGCTGATCATCGGGCCAAGCCAAAGTTGGTCTTCTGCCATGAGGAACTTCATCACACGCCAGTGAAAGGTTCTGGGGAGGGGGGGGATACTCCATTTCCGGCAGTTGGCAAGGAGACCTCTTACGTGGATAACGGCTGGAAGATTCGCGAGTTATTTGCTGACGATGGGAAAGTGATGGCCTGCTTCTTTGGTCACAAGCATCGTAGTCGCTGGACCGTCTACGGGGGTACCCATTACATCACGATGGCAGCAACGCACTGGAAGGCCAGTTTTGCCCAGGTGACGGTGGCCGATCAGCTGTTGATTGAGGGCATCGGTGGGCAAAAGAGTTATCGGCTGCCATTGACGACCTAAACGCCTGGCACTGCGTGCAGGTTTATTTTGCCAGGTAGGACCCGGTCGATTGATGAGGGGTCAGTGGCCACTTGTCGGTGCGGAACGGGTAGGCCGGTAGCTCGCGGAAATTCATCAGGCCCCCCATGGGCAGGTTTGACCACCCGTAACGTACGGCCACGGGTTCGGGTACGTTATCGTTCCAGACCTGGAGTTGACTATCCTTGATGATTCGGGCGCGTGCATGGTGAAAGATGCGGTCTTTGCCGGCAATGTAGAAACCAATTTCTACATCCTGGTCCAACCTCAACCCGCGATTGGTTCCTTCCTGGAACGAGATGGTTACCCTGTCTTTCTCGATTGCGAAGGATTCGTAGACCGGGCCCTGCCATTCAAGAGGCTGGCGGCTCCTGCGGTCCTGTACCTGGTAGACTTCGGCAAGTGCCCAACGAGCGGTTCGTTCACCGATGGGGAGCTTGCGCTGGGGGTGAATGCTGCCATTGGAATTGGTGTCGAAGGTGACAATCAACCCGGTGCCGGGTGTGTTTTGCCACGTGTCGAATTGAATCTCGCGGATGATATTGGTGTGGTGGTTCATGTCGTAGGTCATGCTGCGGCGGGTGCTCCAACCGGCAATCTGGATAATAGCAAAGGGCATCTTTGGATTACCAAAGGCCTTTCGCCAGTCGGAAATGACCGCGGGGAAAGTTTGGTGAAAGGGTTTCCAGGACTCGGCGAAGGAATTGTTTTCACCCTGGTAAAAGACGACGCCTCGTAGCGTGAAGGGAGCCAGGGGGGTAATCAGACCGTTGTACATGCCAGCCGGTTGTCCCTGGTTAGCGGGATCCTGGTAGGCATTGGCGTTTGGCTTACGTGGTAGGCGTTCTTTCTTGGCGCGTGCCTCGGCGACTTTGACTTCCCAGTTCTTGAGGTCGGCCTGGAGACGTTTCCTGGCCCCTTCTTCTCCACCCCCATCGGTCCAGGCCTTGAGTTTTCCTGCGAATCGTTCGAGGTAAGGTTTCATTTCTGGTACGGGGGCGAGTGTTTCCCGGGAGACCCAGTGTTGGGCCATCGTGCCTCCCCAAGAGGTATCGATAAGGCCGATGGGAACTTTCAGGTGTCGGTGTAGGCGGCGAGCAAAATAGTAGCCGACGCCGGTGCAGTTTTCGACCTGCTCGGTGGTGGCCAGTCGCCAGTTGCCAACGGGGCTTTCCGGATTCTCCACCGGGAAATCCTGCTGGGGTTCGAGGCGAGCGACCTTGGGAAGTCGGATAAAGCGAATAGCGGGATAGTTGGCAGAGTCAATTTCCAGGTCGGCATCGCGTGTGCTGCGGAGGGTCCATTCCATGTTGCTTTGTCCGCCGCAGAGCCAGACTTCACCCACGAGGATGTCGGCGTAGGTGAGAGATTCCTTGCCGCTCGTGATCACCAGCTTACGGCCAGCGAAGCTTGCCTTGACCGGGTCGAAGTGGACAGACCAGTTGCCATCCTGGTTGCTGGTGGTCGTCCGAGTCTGTCCGGCCCAGGTCACGGATACTTTTTTACCGGCCGTTTCCCATCCCCAGATATGAATAGGCTTGTCCTGCTGCAGGACCATGTGGTCTCCAAAAATGTTGGGCAGCTTTAATTCGGCTTGGAGCGGTGCGGTAGCCAGGCAGCTGGAAAGGAGCAGCAGCAACAGTCGAGGTCTGCCGGGGGTTGGCCTTGCGATCGTGAGGGAAGGGATCAGTGACACCATCGGTTGGATCTCCTGGTGAGCATGTGTAAAGGTGTTTGTCGTGTTCACATGTGTACCATAACGGACGGGGGTCGTCATCTGCGGGGGGTTACGCGGGACAAGCAATACCTATAATGGATTACCTGTCATCGTTCGTGAAAAGTTATGACCGGAGAGTCGGATATGAGAACCAAGTTCCCTCGTGGAGTCGCCTGCTGGGTGAGTCTGTTTGTCTTGGTGGCCTGCCCTGTTTCATGGGTGGAGGCTGCTCGCCGCCCTAACGTTGTGGTGATCCTGACAGACGACCAGGGATGGGGTGATCTGAGCTTGAATGGTAACCGTAACCTGGAAACTCCACGGATTGATGCCCTGGCACGGGCGGGGACCCAGTTTGACCGTTTCTTCGTTTGCCCGGTCTGTTCTCCCACGCGTGCCGAGTTCCTGACGGGGCGATATCATCCTCGCAGCGGCGTTTTCAGCACGTCCGCTGGCGGTGAGCGAATCAACCTGGATGAAATGACAATTGCCCAGACGTTCCAGGCGGCAGGCTATGCCACAGGTGCTTTTGGTAAATGGCATAACGGGATGCAGTACCCCTATCATCCCAATGGCCGTGGATTCCAGGAGTACTATGGTTTTTGCTCGGGACACTGGGGTAATTACTTTGATCCCATGCTCGAACGCAATGGCCGCATCGTGCGAGGCAAGGGATTCATTATTGATGACCTGACCACGCAGGCCATGGCCTTCATGGAGCAGAATCGGGAGAAGCCCTTCTTCGTCTATATCCCATACAACACCCCGCATTCTCCGATGCAGGTGCCGAGTCAGTGGTGGAACAAGTTCAAGAACAAGGAACTGCTAATGCACCACCGTGACCCCAAGCGTGAAAAGATTCCGCATGTGCGAGCGGCCCTGGCCATGTGTGAAAACATTGACTGGAACGTCGGGCGTATCGTGGCGAAGCTTGAGCAGCTGGATCTCACGGAAGAGACGATCATTGTTTATTTTTGTGATAACGGACCCAATGGCGCACGTTGGAATGGAGGTATGAAAGGTCGCAAGGGATCGACGGACGAGGGAGGGGTTCGGAGTCCGTTGTTGATTCGCTGGCCCGGGAAAATCCCGGCGGGCAAAACCATTCCCCAGATCAGTGCTGCTATTGATCTCTTGCCGACGCTGGCTGACCTGGCTGGAATTCCCGTAGCGAGCAAGAAACCACTGGATGGTATCAGCCTGAAACCGTTGCTGGCCGGGCAAGCCAAGAAGTGGCCGGACCGCATGATTTACTCTCACTGGCGAGATCGCGTCAGCTTGCGAACACAGCGTTTTCGGCTGGATCATGAAGGTCATCTTTATGACATGCGAACGGACCCCGGACAGCGGCAGGATGTGGCTGGAGAACATCCCCAGGTGACGGCAGAATTGCAGCGAGCCAAGCTCGCCTGGAGCAAGTCATTACTGCCTGGACTCAAGCAACCACCTCGACCATTCCTGGTTGGACACCGCACGTTCAAGTACACGCAGATGCCAGCGCGTGACGGCGTGGCAACGGGAAAGATCCAGCGTTCCAACCGGTTTCCAAATTGCTCTTACTTCAGGAATTGGACGCAGTTGGAAGATACCGTCAGGTGGAATGTCGAGGTAGCCGAGAGCGGCACCTATGACGTCGAGCTTTACTATGCCTGCCCTGCCAGGGATATTGGCTCCACGGTGGAGCTTAGCCTGAAGATGAATAATCCCCGGGTATCGACGGTAGCCACCGTCCGGGGAAAGGTGGCCGTGGCCCATGATCCACCACTGATCGGTGCCAGCCAGGACCGTACGCCTCGACAGGAATCGTA
>JAZADA010000523.1:0-4221 GCA_036124135.1 Planctomycetota bacterium
CAGCAAATGGGGAGCGTGGAAATCGTGGCTTCCTGTTCGGCCGGCAGTAACCGGTGAAGCAGGTCAATCAAGTCCAGCGTATATTGTTGACGTGCCGGTTCAGACCAGGTTGGTTGGTAAACGTCATGCTTGACGATTTCCTGGTGAAAATCCCCATAGGGAAATCCGTTCATGGTGTACGGGACCAGGCCAGATTGGCTCAACCAGTCACGAAAGTCGTTGAATTGATCATCCTGTCGAAGCCTGGAAGCTGCAGATGCTGAGAGCCACAGACCGATACCCATGGGCTGATCGGGTGAGACGATTTCTTTGACACCCAGGGAGTGATGCGCAAGATTGTCGCGTGTCGTCTGCAGGTCAGCACCGGCATGGACGTTCGTGCAATATCCGAGCAATGGAGCCATGAAAGTGGTCATTAAATAAGGATAAATGGGCTGGAGCCCGTCATTGTATCACGGGGGCGCGAACAGGCCAGTCGTCAGGTTGGGGAACTTGTAAGTGAACGCAGTCTTTCCGACAATAACAGTCTGTCCCTGTTTGTATGAGCAGGCGATGATTGAGAAAATGACTTCAGTGGAGCAAGAGAAATGAATCGACCACGGGGAGCCGTCTCCTATGACAATTCGGGCCGTGTCGTACTGGTGACTGGTGGTTCCAGTGGGATCGGCCAGGTTGTCTGCCAACGGTTTGCGGAATCAGGGGCACACGTGGTCTGCGTGGATATCGTGGATCCGACAGGTGATGACAGCAACGAGGCGATTGTTTTTTTCCAGGCAGACGTGGCGTCTGAAGACGCCTGTGAAAAAGCGGTTGCCTGGACGATCGAACAATATGGTGCTCTCGATGTGCTGGTCAATAATGCTGCTATCCAGCCTCGTGAATCGTATGTGCCACTGGACCAAATGCCGAATGAACTTTGGCAACGGATGGTGGACATAAATTTGTCAGGCTATTCGTTCATGGCCAAGCATGCCTTGCGACAGATGAAACAACAGGGCCAGGGAGTGGTGGTTAACGTGGCCAGTGGGCAGGGACATCGAACGGCCCGAGAGGTTCCCGCGTATGGACCGATTAAAGCAGCCAATATCATGCAGGCACGACAGTGGGGAGTAGAGTATGCACGGGATGGAGTTCGCGTGGTCTCGGTTTCACCCGGCGCGATCGCGACGCCCCTGCTGCAGGCGACCCTGGAGGAGCAGGGAGGCGACCATGTCGTTGCTAATCGACATCCACTGGGACGGATTGGGAAGCCAGCCGAGGTTGCCCAGGCCATTCTCTGGTTGTCCAGTTGCGATGCCTCGTTTGTTACAGCCACGGACCTGGAGGTTGATGGCGGCCTGGGGGGATTTGCTTCCTTCGCAGATCCTTATCCTTTGCCTGGTAAACAAGACGACTCATAAAATCTAGATTTTTAGAACAGGTAAATTGCAATGAGCAGTAAATTTCGAGTGGCATTCATAGGCCTGGATAACCCTCATGGTGCCGGCTGGCGAGACCTGGTGGCTAACCTGGAAGATGAGATCGAGATCGTGGCCTTGATGCCTGGCTACGAGGGGGCTACCACCAGCCTGGAGGAGCAATATGCAGGGCTGCCTCGTTTCGAGAATGTGGAGCAGTTGCTGGATGGTGCGGAATTTGATGGTGCCATGGTTTGCCTGCCCAACGATGTGGGACCGGCCACGATCGTTCGGCTGGCAGAAGCCGGAAAGCATGTGCTGGCTGAAAAACCGGTCGCCGGCTCTGCTGTCGATGGCCAGTCGATCGTGACGGCGGTCAAAGAATCGGGCATCAGTTTTCAAACGGGATATAACTGGCGGTACGATCGAGGTGCCAATCGGATCAAGGACATGATTGATGATGGCCGGTTCGGCCAGCTGATTAGCCTGGAAATGAACTTCGTGACCAGTGACGTGAACCGACGCGGTAAGTCGCACTACTTGTTCGATAAGCCAACCAGTACAGGAGGTTTTTTCAACTGGCTCGCTTGCCATTTCCTGGACTTGTTGCTCTACGTTACCAGTCAGCAGATCGTGGGAGTGACGGCTCGCACCGGGCAATTCGGGGCAACGGACGTGGATGTTGAAGATGGTGGAGTGGCCATCATGGATTTGTCCAATGGTGCCCTGGCAAGTTTTACCGGAGGTTACTGGGTGCCGCGTTGGGCTGGTGAGTCGCACTGGTGTATCCGGGGCAGCGAACGATGGGTGCACTGGGATCCAGCTGCTCCAGGTACAGGGGGTGTCCTGCAAGTGCACGGGCCCCAACCCCAGTGGTATGCCATGGAAGAAACGTTCACGATTCCGGCAGATGACACGCCTGGCTACGGCGGTTGTAACGGAGTGGCCTTGCTGCGAGATTGGATCGAGACGGCCCGGGGAAACCAGGGGCAGTGTCGAAATACCGTGGAATCGATGCAGGCCGTGTTGCAACTGATCGATACGATTTACCAGGCTTCCACGGAGGAACGTCGCGTGACATGCGAAATCGGCTAGGAAGACAAGTGTGAGAAATAAGGCAAGGTTCTTGTTTCTCGTGGCATTCCTAGATAAATTTGGATCCGGATGAAATCTAGATAACAAGGATTAGGGATTATGCGAGTTTGTCGATACCAGGATGATAGTGGCATTCGGACCGGATTTTATGGAGATGACCATGTGATTTCGCTGTTGGCAGGTGCGGATCACTACAAGCAATCTACAGGCGAAGAACTGGTCTTTTCTCCCGGGGATGACCTGCTCACTTTATTGCCGGCCGGAGGCGAGGAACATGAAACAGCCTTGCAGCTGAATGCCTGGTTGAATGACCAGGATGAGGCGGACCTGGGTGTGATCCGGCAGCCCGTGGAGACCGTTCAACTGCTGGTGCCGGTACCACGCCCGAACAAGTTGTTCCTGTTGGCTGGTAACTATGCCAAGCATATCGAAGAAGGGGGCGGTATCGCCGCCGAGCGGGCTGAGACGTTTCCCTATGTCTTCATGAAGCCGCCGACCACGACGTTAACCAATCCCGGAGATCCGGTTCGGATTCCCCAGGTCTCGTCAGCCACTACGGACTGGGAATTGGAATTGGCCATTGTTATCGGCAAGGGTGGCAAGGGAATTAGCGAGGCCGACGCGCTTGGGCACGTGGCTGGATACACGGTCATTAACGATATCTCGGACCGAAAGTTTCGACCGAATCCGGATCGAAAAGCCCGTGAGAAAGATGGGTTCTTTGACTGGTTACATGGCAAGTGGCATGACAGCTTTTGTCCTTGTGGACCCTGTATTACATCGAGCCATGCAATTGCGGATCCCCAGCAATTGAAACTAACCTTGAGTGTTAACGGAACCGTGCGACAGGATTCATCGACGGCACACCAGATCTTTCCGGTGGCAGCCATCATCGAATTTATTTCCAGTTTCGTGACGCTGGAGCCCGGAGATATGATCTCCACCGGTACCCCGGATGGTGTCGGGAACACGACCGGAACCTACCTGCAACCTGGTGACGAAGTGGAAGCGGTAATTAGTGAAATTGGCCGCCTGGTGTCGCCGGTCGTTGCCGAGTAAGCAGCTGAGCAGCTATGTTACGGCTTGTAAACGACCGGGCCTTGTCGACTGGCCTGGTATAGCTTTTTCCAGCGTGCGCTGCCGTCATTGGGGAGCAGCCTTGTCTGCACTCCGCGCTCGTAGTACGGAATCTTTCCGACCATGCCCGGTCTCAGCATGAAGTTGACGGACCCCGTGTTGGCCGTGTACATCGTACGCCCATCTTTCCAAGTTGTTTCAATCAGTCGCGGAGGATCAGGCCGCTGGGCCGGTTTCGGGACGCGGTAACGGGCAACGGCTTCCTGGTCCAGTTCGTAACCCAGTCCGGGGCCGCTGGGAATTGCTGCGAATCCCTTCTTGACGCGGATGGGCGTTTTTAGCAGTTGATGTTGATACAGCTGATGACAATTGACGGCGGGCCAGGTCGCATGGGAAAGGACCGCGCCGAAGTGGAGTGACCAGGCAGCGGTGATCCCGGTGCCGACCAGTTGCAGCCAGAACGGCTTGTCAGCCATCTCGCAGACACTGCCCCGTTTCATGAGACGACTGGCACCACCACCAATGATAAAACCGTCACAGATGTCGTTGCGAAGGGCCACGAAAGGGTCGGGATTACCATAATGCATGGCAATGGAGACACGCGTGGCCTTGCAGATCGCCTGGTTGCCGGCAATGTCTCCCTGGGGAATTG
>JAZADA010000524.1:0-5835 GCA_036124135.1 Planctomycetota bacterium
TATCCAGGTCCGAGACGGCCACGGGAAGCTTGCAAGCTCTTAACAGCGCTTCCTGGCGGGCGATCATGGCCTCATCAACCCGGTCCAGCATGGCGGCCAGGTGAGCAGCACACATCATCCCGATCGAGACCGCTTCGCCATGAAGAAAACGACCGTAACCGGTAACCGTTTCAAAGGCATGACAAAACGTGTGTCCGTAATTAAGAATCGCTCGCAACCCGGTGGTCTCGCGTTCATCGTTTTCCACCACGTGAGCTTTCAACTGGCAGCATCGTGAAATGATCGTTGCCAGGATTTCCGGATCCCGCGCGTGAATTTCAGTGACATGGTTTTCCAGCATCGTGAAGAACTCTTCATCCATGATCACGCCGTACTTGATGACCTCGGCCAGGCCGGCCTGGTACTCTCGGTCAGGTAGCGTGTGCAGCACCAGCGGATCGATCACAACTCCTGCGGGTTGCCAGAAGGACCCCACCATGTTCTTGGCACGGGGTAAATTGATTCCAACCTTGCCTCCGACGCTGCTGTCGACCTGGGCTAACAGCGTCGTGGGAACCTGGATCAGTGGGAGTCCCCGCGTATACGTGGCAGCCACGAATCCAGCCAGGTCACCGACCACGCCTCCTCCCACGGCAATCACGACGGTACGGCGGTCGGCCTTGATTTCGAGCAACTCGCCCCAGATTTCTTCCAGGATCCGCAATGATTTACTGGATTCGCCGGCTGGAATGGTCAGCAGGTCGCAGGTGATCCCAGTCTGTGCCAGGTTCTCCGCAACGATTTGCGCGTGAGTCGTCTTGAGATTGGAATCGGTGATCACTACCGCGTGGGTCAACTCGGTTGCTGCCTGGACAAAGGAAGCCGTTTTTCGCAGCAACCCGGATCCAATGTAAATCTCGTAGCCCCGGTCACTCAAATTAACCGGGACACGAATGATATCAGTATCCACCGTGAGACTCCCCGCCGGGACTCGCTAGGCTTCCAGCCGTTGCAAGTCTTCTGCTGTTACCGTGATTTGCCTACAGAAACCGGTCAGCACGCGTACGTATTCCAGCTCAGCACAGTTCTCGGGATCCCCGTGTAAACCTTCTTCCAGTCGCGCTCTTTCGTCCGCTTCCAGGTGGTCGTAATCGGTCGACCAAACCGTGTTGGTTTCAACAATCAACGCTTCGCGGTACGGATCAAACTTGTCAGCCACAACCTTGGCCTCCTCGTCAATGAGCAGTTGGATCCAGCGTAACTTGTTCCCAGCTGGATATCGTATCAGGATCCTGCCTAGTATACTCCGAGCAGGGAGTTGCGAGAATACCGTACCGGGAGCGAGGGATGCAGCAGGGAAAAATGGTTATCGTCTTGATCGTCGGTGTGGCCGTCGCCATGGCAGGCTATACCTGTTGGCACCACTATCGCAAGGGCCACCAGGCACTACGGTTCTGGGGGCAGCAGGCCGCCACGTTGATCCGTCACGCCCCGCAGGTTGAACTGTTAAAACTGGCCGGTGATCGGCAGGCCGACGATGAGGTTTTCATGGGAAAAGCAGCACTCGAATCGGTCCTGCGGATCGGTGACCAGGATGTCCCGGTGCTACAGCGCGATGATATCAGCACCATGCGAGGCCTGGTGCATGCCCGCCATACCCTGATTGTCGATCGGAATTTTAACTGGCAATCGTCGGTGCCTGATCCCGCTACGAACTGGGACTTTGCCTTGCGGTTTTCCGATCAGCAGCAACAGGTCACGCTGGTCTTTTCCCTGCAGCAGCGGATGGTGCGGTCGCTCGATCATGATCGACAGTTGAAAATGAATGAGGCGATCGATCGCATTGCAGAATTCTTTGAGCCGCAACTTGATTTGCAGGCAGACAAACCCAGCTCCTAGGTTCGTGTTTAAGCAGCGCCTGAGTTCGGTAGGGTGATGCGGGCCAGTCCCATGCCCACCAGTAATCCTGCGGCGTGAGCCAGGTTGGCTACCGGCAGCGTACCAGCCTGCGTGAGAAAAACGCAGAAAAATAACCAGCCAATCATGAACATCATCGTGGTCGGATGCAGAAACAGTCGTGCGGAGGGATCCATCCGCATGCGAACCCAGATGAATCCCAGTAAGCCGTAGACCACGCCCGACATGCCGCCATGCTTCCAGGTGCCGCTAAAGGGTCCCCAGGTCGTGGGTGCCAGGGATTGCGCCAGTACCGAGAGAATCGTGATAATAACAATGATGCCGGCATAACGCGGTGTGCCGTACCGTGTTTCCAGGGATGATCCCAGGTCATACAACCACAGCATGTTAAATACCAGGTGCATGATGCCCATGTGCAGGAAAATCGGTGTGATCAGGCGCCATAATTCCCAGGGGTTCGTGCGCAGGCTGATCATTGCCAGTTGCTGGTGGTCCTGGGCTGTGATCATGCCGTTTTCGTCCAGGATGGCTTGACCCGCCTGTTGCACTAAGGCAGCATCAGCAAACTGAAGATGACGCGCCCAACCATTCTTGGGACCACGTTCGTTGGTCAGTGTTCCAGCCAGTACGCTCACCAGCACCGAAAGAAAAATCAACATCTTGGTCAGCGGGTTGTGCCGTCTGGCTCGTCCCTGGCGCCATTGGCCACGCATCTGGATATGCTGCCGCTGCACCTGTTCCTGGCGTTCCTGCTGGCGCTTGGCATCTTCCCGCAGCAAGGTCGTGGCAGCCTGCACCGCTTCGCGGTAACGGGCATGCTCCGGATCTGCCTGGAATTGCTCTAAAATCTCCAGGGCAGCCGGCAAATCGTCTTCTTCCCGTACCCAGATTAACCAATTGGCAGCATCGTGCTCCGCATGGGAAGCAACGCCCTCGGTAATGAGGTAGGCCGTTAGCCGCCGGGCCTGCTCTTCGCTGGTTAACGAGGTCAATTGTCGCATGAACGAATAACCTGGGTCATAGAAATGTAATATGAAGGACTGCTAGCACCTTGGTTGTACCCCAAGTGACTATTGCCGGAACAGGGGGTCGCGGCGACTCATCTAGGCGTCATCGACGTGATCTGTCTATAATCCCCCGCCACAGATTTGGCCGTGGTAGGGATATCGGTCCGTCACAAGGAGCTTGTTTACATGCGTTCGATAGCCGTTCTGAATCAAAAGGGAGGCGTTGGCAAAACGACTACCGCGGTGAACCTGGCTGCCGCCCTGGCGGAACGGGGAGAACGCGTCTGCTTGATTGACCTGGATCCGCAGGCGCATGCCTCACTTCACCTGGGCCTGGCACTGGCGGACGATGATCGCTCGATCTATGACGTGTTGACCGGGAGCGTCCAGGTGGCAGACATCTGTCAATTGATCAGTCCGAACTTGTGGCTGATTCCCTCGCATTTGAACCTGGCTGCCGCAGAAATGGAGTTGGCTAACGAGGTCGGCCGTGAACTTATCCTGCGAGATCAACTCGCATCGGAAACAGACCGCTTCGACTACCTGATCATTGATTGTCCTCCCTCACTAGGTGTTCTGACAATTAACGCGTTGGCGGCCGTCCAGGAGGTATTCTTGCCACTGCAACCACATTTCCTGGCCCTGCATGGTCTGAGTAAATTACTGCGCACGATTGACGTGGTATCTCAGCGACTCAATAACACGTTACGACTGACGGGTGTGGTCCTTTGCATGTACGACTCGGGAACCCGCTTGGCTGGTGAAGTGACGGGTGACGTGGAACAATTTTTCGCGAGCCAGACCGAATCAGAAAAGGCGTGGTCGGATGCCTGTACATTTACCACGCGCATTCGTCGTAATATTCGCCTGGCGGAGGCGCCGAGCTTCGGGCAGTCGATTTTCCAGTACTCCGCTAAGTCGCCGGGCGCCGAGGATTACCGTGCGCTGGCCGAGGAAGTGCACTACCAGTCCAGCCGGCATGATGACATGCCACGGGTGGAAAGTGCGAAACCCTCGCTGGGTTCGTAACGCGACGTGACCGGAAAGGGATTTCCCGCCGTCTGCTAGCAAACTTTACGGCCAGCGGCCCGTGGGATTGCGTAAAGCGCCTTGTTTTGAGCCTTTAAGTCGATCTGGTTGCGCTTCTTCCCGCCTGCTGGGCGGGACCGATTTTGCTGGTTTTGCGGAATATGCAAGGAAAAAGCCAAGATCGTTTCGTGTCTTGGTCGATTTCCAAGGTAACTCCTTGCGCTATTATTGTCGAAACACGAATCCCAGGACGGACGGGCCAGCGAGAGCCCTTGAGGTAAAAATCATGTTGCAGCGATCTGCGGTAGTAGCGGTGATCAGCTACCTTTGGTGTGGACTGGCCACGATCAGTTGGGCTCAGCTTCCGGGCGAGTTGGGCACTACTTTCCCGGCAGAGAATCGGCCTGCTGCTGGCGTGGTCCAGCCGACCTTACCAAGCGGCGTGTTGAATCAACCGGGTGTTCCCGAGCAGGTTGAGGTTCCCAGGCAGGTTAGTGTTTTGGAGCCGTCGGTTCCGGTGCTACGGGAGAACCTTCCCTTAGTAGCCACGGCGCCGTTGCCAGCCACGGAAAATATGGCGTTGTTACTGGCTGGCCAGGAGAAGCAGGCAGACGGCAAGGGCGCAGGCGCGAAAGTAGACAAGGATGGTTCCGTTTGGTTCACGAGCATGTCGGGCCTGGTGATGACACGTGACCGCGCCAATAATGTTGACTTGTCATTCAGTACGGCCCTGTCGACACCCACGCTGTTAAGTACACAAGATGCCTCCATGGAATGGGGCGGTGGTTTTGACATTCGGTTTGGCCGCTTTTTTAATAATCGTCAGCAGGCCTGGGAAGTGGTCTACTGGGGTCTGTTTGCGGACGCCGAGGTTGCCAGCGTGGGGGCTCCCGGAGCAGCAAATTTGAATACGACATTTCAATTTGATTCACTTTCATACAATGGCCTGGGAAGTCCGGTAAGTGGTTTCTTTAACGGTGCTGCTCGTCATCAATTGGTTCGTGACCATGAATTTCATAACGTGGAAGTGAACCTGTGGGGTAATACCAACGGCCTCAAGAAAGCGGATGGTTTGCAGGTCGGATGGTTGGCCGGTATTCGATATTTCCGATTTCGTGACAACCTCAAGTTCATGACGGACAGCAGTGATGGTATTTTCACGGGCGCTGTGGATGAGGTGACCTATTCCATGGACACTCAGAATCGTCTGCTTGGCGTCCAGTTGGGCGGCCTGGCGCAGCACGGTTTATCGGATCGCTGGAGTCTTCATGCCGGTATCAAGTTCGGGCTATTTGGTAACCACGTGACCAACAATAGCGAGATCGGTGGTGCAGCGGGTAGTGCGTTCGTGGATGATATCAATAACCCGTTCGATCAACATCACTATCGCCTTCGCAACCACAAGAATGATGTGGCGATGCTGGGTGAAATGGACCTGGGTGCAACGTTCCAGATCCGGGAGCGATGGCGTGGATTCCTGGGCTATCGGGCGGCAGCCCTGACGGGAGTGGGACTTTCCACCAACCAGTTTCCCACAGACTTTTCGGACCTGACCGAAGCGGCTGAGATTCGCAGCAACGGCAGCCTCATTCTCCATGGTGGCTATGCAGGAATCGAATTGCTTTACTAGGTCCGCACGTTGGCCCTAGGTAGGCAGCTGGTTACCATCCGGAGTTAGGACTAGTGTCTTGAGAGCTTCCAGGCTTGCCACCAGGTTTTCAGGTGAGATCTTTTGCCACTTGTCTGCCTTGTGATGCAGGATAGCCAGCTTAAAGGCTTCAAAGGCATCGGCCACGTTTTCCGGAAGTTCTGGTAGTTGGTCAAACGGTCTTACTGCCGGAGCGCTGGAAGTTATCTGGGCAGCGGACTGGGCGGTTTCCGTGTCATCCTCATCCTCGTCCTT
>JAZADA010000525.1:0-8533 GCA_036124135.1 Planctomycetota bacterium
TATCGGCCAAAGCAGAGTGTGAATTTCAAGATCTGGATGCGACGTGCCCAGTACGACCGAGACAAGGAATCGCAATTCTCGGGAGCAACTTGCCAGGTCGAAATCTACAACCCGAAGAATGAAAAACTCTACACCCAGTCGCTGAAGGCTGACGAGTACGGGGGCGTGGAAGGTAAGCTTGAATTGCCGCACGACGCGACGCTGGGCGTTTATCGCATCAACGTTCGTGGCAGCAAGAGGCCCCTGGGAATCGGTCCGGTCATGCGGATCAACGGTGGTAATTCGTTCCGGGTCGAGGAGTACAAGAAACCGGAATTCGAGGTGACCGTTGATGCTCCGAAGGAACCCGTCATGCTCGGCGAGGTGATCACCGCGCAGGTGAAAGCGAAGTATTTCTTCGGTGCACCCGTGACCAATGGTACCGTTAAGCTGAAGGTCACACGGACGGATCATTCTCAGAACTTTTATCCCATCGCCCCCTGGGACTGGTGTTACGGTGCTGGCTACTGGTGGTTCGGCTATGACTATCCCTGGTACCCGGGTTGGAAAGACTGGGTGGGATGCGTGAGGCCTTTCCCATGGTGGTTCCCACGCAATTCCGGTCCCCCGGAATTGGTGCTGGAGCAGGAAGTTGCCCTGGGACCGGAAGGTACCGTCGATGTGCAGATTGATACGGGGATTGCCAAGGAAATTCATGGCGACACCGATCACAAGTATTCCATCACGGCCGAGGTGGTGGATGAATCACGTCGGACGATTGTCGGACAGGGGAACGTCCTGGTTGCCCGCAAGCCATTCAAGGTCTTTACCTGGGTAACGCGCGGTTATTACCGTGCAGGCGATACCGTGCAGGGGCATTTCCTGGCCCAGACGCTGGACAAGAAGCCGGTCCAGGGAGCTGGCGAGCTCAAATTGTTGAAGATCACTTACGATCCCCAGCAACGGCCGATCGAAACTGCCGTGGAAACCTGGAAACTTGATACTGATGAAGAAGGTCGGGCAAAAATTCAATTCAAGGCGGCCACCAAGGGACAGTACCGTTTGTCCTATCGCCTCACCGATAAAAAGGAACACGTGATTGAAGGTGGTTATATCTTCACCGTGGTGGGGGATGGTTTTGATGGCAAGGACTATCGTTTTAACGACCTTGAATTGATTCCGGAAAAACGAGAGTACGAACCGGGTGAAACAGTACGCCTGCAAATCAATACGAACCAGGTTGACAGTACGGTGTTGCTTTTCGTGCGGCCGGCCAACGGTGTTTACCTGCCGCCCCAGGTGTTGCGACTGGAAGGCAAGAGCACGGTTGTCGACGTGGATGTTATCAAGAAGGATATGCCGAACTTCTTCGTGGAGGCGATGACGGTCTCGGGTGGACGTGTGCACCAGGCCGTCAAGGAAATCGTGGTGCCGCCGGAGAAGAGAGTCTTGAACGTGGCGATTTCACCCTCGGCTGAAAACTACAAGCCAGGTGAAGAAGCAACCGTCGATATCCAGTTGACAGATTTTACCGGTGAGAACTTCCAGGGGTCGACCGTCGTGGCGATTTACGACAAGGCCGTGGAATATATTTCCGGTGGATCGAACGTGCCTGATATCAAGGAATTCTTCTGGAAATGGCGACGCTCGCACAATCCCAGTCACCAGTCGAACCTGCAGCGTTGGTTCAATAATCTCAATTTGCCCAAGACTGTAGGTATGAATAACCTGGGTATGTTCGGTGCATCCGTCGTGGATGATCTGGATTCCCAGGAAGGTAACATTGACAAACGGGGTGGCATCGGTGGCGCCGCATACGGAGGCGGACTAGAACAAATGGCCGGCGGAGGCCGGAGGATGGCACGTTCTGCCATGAAATCAGCGCCCGGAGCTCCCATGGCAGAAATGGCCATGGAAGATGCTGCAGTGGCAGAGTCAGCACCCCAGGCAGATGGTGCAGTTGCTTTTAACGCCAATGCGGCCGCAGCCCCTCCTGGTGCAGGCCTCGTGGAGCCAAGTGTCCGTAGTAATTTCGCTGACACGGCTCTCTGGGTCGGTGTGCTGACGACCGATGCGACCGGCAAGGCGCAGGTTTCCCTGAAGATGCCGGAAAACCTGACGACCTGGAAGGTCAAGGTCTGGGGTATGGGACACGGTACCAAGGTCGGATCGGGGGAAACCGAAGTGGTGACCCGCAAGGACCTGATCTTGCGTTTGCAGGCGCCCCGGTTCTTTACTCAAAAAGATGAGGTGGTCCTCTCTGCAAATGTTCACAACTACCTTGCCGAGGCAAAGGAAGTTCAGGTGTCAATCGATTTGCCCGGGGATAACCTGGTGGCCATCGATGCGGCAACGACCACGGTCATGATTCCGGCCAATGGTGAAAAACGGGTCGATTGGCGTGTCAAGGTGGTCCGTGAAGGAACCGCTACGGTCCGTATGAAGGCCCTGACCGATGTCGAATCGGATGCCATGGAAATGAAGTTGCCCTGTTATGTCCACGGGATCCTGAAGACGGAAGCCTGGGCAGGTACCGTGCGGCCGGATCAGCAGGTGGCGAAGGTCACGATCAATGTGCCGGAGCAGCGACGTATCGAGCAGTCGGTCCTGGAAATTCGCTATTCACCCTCGTTGGCGGGTGCCATGGTCGATGCACTGCCTTACCTGGCTGAATATCCTTACGGTTGCACCGAGCAGACGTTGAATCGATTCCTGCCGTCGGTGATTACCCAGAAAATTCTCCTGCAAATGGATCTCAACCTGGCCCAGATTCGTGATAAACGTACGAATCTCAATGCCCAGGAAATTGGGGATGATCAACAGCGCGCAACCCAGTGGAAGCGTTTTGATCGCAACCCGGTCTTTGACGAGGAAGAACTGGATCGCATGGTCAAGGAAGGTATCAAACGCCTGACGAACATGCAGAACCCTGATGGGGGTTGGGGATGGTTCAGTGGTCGTCAGGGGCGCAGTTTCCCGCATACCACGGCCGTCGTGGTGCACGGGTTACAGATTGCCAAGCAGAACGATATCGCGATCGTACCTGATGTTATCAACCGTGGTGTGGCCTGGTTGAAGCGTTACCAGGAACAGGAAGTCCAGGAACTGAAAAATGCACCGACCAAGACTCGTCCGTGGAAACAGCGGGCAGACAACATCGATGCATTTATCTACATGGTCCTGGTAGATGCCGGTATTGAACATGCAGACATGCAGGGCTTCCTCTATCGGGATCGCGTGGACCTGGCTGTTTACGCCAAGGCCATGTTCGCCCTGGCCCTGGAAAAACAGGGTGCCCAGGAACAGCTGGATATGCTGGTCCGTAACATCGAGCAGTTCCTGGTGCAGGATGCTGAAAATGAAACTGCCTACTTGAAGCTGCCGGCCAGCAACGCCTGGTGGAGTTGGTACGGGAGTGAAACCGAGGCCAACGCGTATTACCTGAAGCTGCTGGCACGTATCAAGCCGCAGAGCATCCAGGCATCACGGTTGGTCAAGTACCTGCTAAACAACCGTAAGCATGCCACCTACTGGCGATCCACTCGGGATACCGCGGTTTGCGTGGAAGCCTTCGGGGATTACCTGCGAGCCAGCGGGGAAACGAAACCGGACATGGTGGTCGAGGTCTGGATGGATGGTCGCAAGCTGAAAGAGGTAGCGATTAACCAGGAGAACCTGTTCACTTTCGATAACAAGTTTGTCATTACCGGTGATGGCGTGGAATCCGGAAGCCACCAGATCGAGATTCGTCGCCAGGGCAAAGGCCCCGTTTACTTCAATACCTACCTGACGAACTTCACGCTCGAGGACCAGATCACGCGGGCAGGACTGGAAGTCAAGGTGAATCGTAAATACTACAAGCTGGTGCCGGTCGACAAGACCATCAAGGCTGCCGGCAGTCGAGGTCAGGCGGTTGACCAGAAAGTAGAGAAGTACGAGCGTGAACTGGTCAAGAACCTGGATACGCTCAAGAGTGGGGACCTGGTCGAGATCGAACTGGAAATCGAAAGCAAGAACGATTACGAGTACTTGATTTTCGAGGACCGTAAAGCAGCTGGGTTCGAGCCGGTCGATGTGCGCAGCGGTTACGATTACACGTCCGCGCTGCGTTCCTACCGGGAAATGCGAGACGATCGGGTTTCCTTCTTTGTCCGGCGACTGCCACGTGGGCGACACAGCGTGAGCTATCGCGTGCGAGCTGAGATTCCGGGGCAATTCAGTGCCTTGCCAACCCAGGGATACGCGATGTATGCCCCAGAGCTAAAAGGCAACTCGGACGAGATCAAGGTGAAGATTGTTGACTAGCTTTGAAATCAACGTGACGGTGCCAGCTGCAGGTCTGCCGGTCTGGTGCCGTCACATGGTTTCAAGAAGTGGCCAATGTCTCGGATTGCATCAAATCCCGGATGGCCTGGCTGTCAGCGGCTGAAGGTAGGCCCCAGCCAAGCTCATAGTCAAAGACAGCATCGGCAGATCGGCTGCTCAAGTTCTCATCGAGAATGTCGAACTGGTCCAGGCTGACGAGGGCAGGATGCGGCTGGCCGCAGGCCCGGCTTAGCTGGAGCATTTCCTTGCGTAACGTAACCACGTAATTGGCCAGGCGGGCGGCCTTGTGGGTGGGGTCGAGGCCCGACATTAACCAGCGACTTTGGGTAGCTACGCCCGTCGGGCAATGGCCTGTATGGCAACGCTGGGCCTGGATACAACCGATGGCCAGCATGGCTTCGCGAGCCACGTGGATCATATCGCATCCCATTCCCATTCCCAGCAAGGCTGTTTCCGGAAAACCGAGTTTTCCAGTGCCGATGAACGTCACGTCTTCGTGAAGTCCGGCCTCCACGAAGGTGCGATAAACCCGGCTGAATCCCAGCTTGAACGGCAACGCCACGAAATCAGAGAAAGCCAGTGGAGCGGCCCCTGTTCCGCCCTCGCCTCCATCGACAGCAATGAAGTCGACACCACGCTGAGTCGATTTCATTTGTTTTGCCAGTTCCGTCCAGAAAGCCTGTTCACCGATCGCAGACTTGATGCCTATTGGTAAACCACTGATGTCGGCCAGTCGTTCCACGAAATCAAGCATCGAATCAACATCATTGAACTCAGAGTGAGAAGAAGGACTGGCACAATCCTGCCGTACCGGGATACCTCGGATGGCAGCAATCTCAGGGGTGACTTTCGCTGCCGGTAACATGCCGCCGAGTCCGGGTTTAGCACCTTGGCTTAGCTTGATCTCGATCGCTACCACAGGATTGCTGGAAACCACGTCCATGAACTGCTGCTCGTCGAAACGTCCCTCGGCGTTCCGGCACCCAAAGTAACCAGTACCGATTTGCCAGATCAATTTTCCACCGTGTTGATGATGCGAGGCGATGCCACCTTCTCCGGTGTTGTGCAGGCAGTCAGAGATTTGACAGCCGCGATTAATGGCCTCGACAGCTGGAGCACTGAGTGACCCATAGCTCATGGCGGAAATGTTGACGATCGATGGCGGACGAAAGGCCTTGGCTCGCCCTCGCGCAGCCCCCATGACCTTGGCGGAGGGCAGCGTATAGTTAGGATCGTGGCCTTCTTCGCCCGAGTGAAGATTGTGGAGCGGAAAAGTCGAATGTTTGATGATCAGGTGGTTGGGTGCGGTTTCCAGATCATTGTCCGTACCAAATCCGAAATAGTTGTTTTCCTTTTTAGAGGAGGCATAAATCCACCGGCGTTGATCACGGTTGAAAGGTCGTTCCTCGTTGTTGCTGGTGACGATGTATTGACGAAGTTCTGGGCCAATGGTTTCCAGCCAGTAACGAAAATGCCCGATGATCGGGAAATTGCGAATGATCGCGTGCTTGCGCTGCAGGCGATCGAACATTGCCCAGATCACTAGAAGTCCGACGATCGCTGCTGCGATATACCAGCCCATATCCCGATTCCTTTTCTGGGTTCCTGATGTTTTATTCGAGACTAAGAGCTTACCGCGCCCGTGGCGTAATTTCCAAGTTGAAATGATTTTTGATTGCATGTTCCCCTGGTAACGCACGGTATCTGAATGTTCCGATCGATGGACTGACTGGTAGAGAGCGTTGGATTGGCTTAGATTAAGTAACCGTAGGCAGTCAAAAGAGCTGTGGAAATAGAGGAGCAGGTGCAATGCGATTAGTAATGGGATGGTTTGTAACCGGAATGCTGTTCATGCTGGCTTGTACGACGGCAACTGCCGAAACCACGCATTTACTCTGGCCCGAAGGGGCACCTGGGGCCCTGGGGACGGCAGCCAAGGACCAACCTAAGATCACGGTTTATTTGCCAGCGGAGAAAGAGGCAACCGGAGCTGCTGTCGTGGTCTGCCCTGGAGGAGGTTACGGTGGATTGGCCAGCAGTTACGAGGGACATGATATCGCGCGTTGGTTCAACTCGTTTGGCGTCGCTGGGCTCGTACTCGATTATCGTCATCGTGGGAAAGGCTATGGGCATCCGGCGCCCTTGCAGGATGCCCAGCGAGCTATCCGTTTAACACGGCAGCGATCTACCGCATGGAAGATCAATCCCGCGAAAATTGGCATCATGGGGTTTTCCGCTGGTGGTCACCTGGCATCGTCAGCCGGTACGCATTTCGACCAGGGGGATCCCCAGTCCACGGATCCGGTGGAGCGACAGAGTTGCCGTCCTGATTTCATGGTGTTGTGCTATCCGGTGATCGCATTCGGGGAGTCCTACACGCATCGAGGATCGCAGCGCAACTTGCTGGGGACCAATCCGACCCCCGAACTAGTGCGTCTGATGTCCAGCGAAAAACAGGTCACAGGAAAAACGCCCCCCGCTTTCGTCTGGCATACGCATGAGGATCGCGTGGTGCCGTCGGAAAATGCCGTGCAATTCTACTTGGCTTTGAAACGTGCCAAGGTGCCGGCTGAACTACACCTGTTTCTCAAGGGACGTCACGGCCTGGGACTAGCGCAGGGTAAACCAGGGGCATCCGCCTGGCCGGCCGCCTGCCGATCGTGGATGGAAACCAGCGGTTTCTTGAAATCGAAGTAGCCACGACTTTGTATCGGTGACAATCCCATTCCTGTCCCCTGTTCAGGCAGGATATGACTGGGCACAATGAGATCTTGTCTGCAGTATGCGTGCATAGTTAACTTTCGTAGGGAACAGGTGAGAAATACTTCATGGCGAAGAAAACGATTGAACAGGTAGAAGTCCAGGACAAGACAGTTTTAATGCGAGTTGATTTCAACGTGCCGTTGGACGATCAACTCCAGATTACCGACGACCGTCGTATTGAAATGGCACTGACGTCTATTCGCTCGGTGACCGAACGAGGTGGGCGGCTCGTGTTGATGAGCCACCTGGGACGTCCCCAGGGAAATGCCGATGATACCCGTTTTAGCCTGCAGCCGACTGCCCAGCGACTGGGGGAACTGCTTGGCAGTGACGTCTTGTTTGCTTCCGATACGGTGGGGCCAGATGCGCAACAAAAACGAGAGTCATTGCAGAATGGCCAGTGCCTGGTCCTGGAAAACCTGCGTTTTGAGCCGGGAGAAAAAAGCGGCGATGAGGCCTTCGCCGCTCAGTTGGCTGCCGGTGCTCACATCTACTGCAATAACGCCTTTGGAACCTGCCACCGCAAGGATGCTTCCATGGTTGCGGTACCGGCTGCCATGGGCGATCAGCCCAAGGTCGTTGGGCATCTCGTTGCCAAGGAGATCCAGTATCTTTCGGATGCAATTTCAGCTCCGGAGCGACCCTTCGTGGCCATCCTGGGGGGAGCAAAAGTCTCAGATAAGATTTCCGTGATTGAAAACCTGCTGGGGATTTGTGACAAGGTATTGATCGGGGGAGCCATGGCTTACACGTTTGCCCTGGCACAGGGTGGGAAGATCGGGAAAAGCCTCGTCGAGCCAGACAAGGTAGACTTGGCACTGGCCCTGATTGAAAAGGGCGGAGATAAACTCATGTTGCCGGTCGACACCCAGTGTGGAGACGATTTCAGTTCTGACTGCAACAAATTGGTCTGCACGGCTGGTGATATTCCGGAGGATTACGAAGGCCTGGATATTGGTCCGGAAACAGCTGAGATTTACGCGGCCACGGTTTCCCAGGCGAAGACGGTTGTCTGGAATGGGCCCATGGGAGTCTTTGAGATACCACCCTTTGATGCGGGAACGCGAGACGTGGCCAAGGCGATCGCCGGCAGTGAAGCGACTAGCATTATCGGTGGTGGTGACAGTGCGGCGGCGGTTGATCAACTCGGTTTTGCCGATGATGTGTCCCACGTCAGCACCGGCGGTGGAGCAAGCCTGGCCATGTTGGAAGGCCAGTCGTTTGCCGCGGTCGATTTGCTGGATGATGCCTGAAGCGTCAGCCACGTCAAAACGCTTACTGGTCTCGCAGTGGAATGGTCTTGACGTTAAGTTCCTCGAGTTGCCTGTTATCAACAGGGCTCGGGGCTTCGGTCATGAGATCAGTGGCTCGTTGCGTCTTGGGGAATGCGATGCAGTCGCGGATGTTGTCCAGTCCACTTAGCAGCATGACCCAACGGTCAATCCCGAGTGCGATACCGCCATGC
>JAZADA010000526.1:0-13157 GCA_036124135.1 Planctomycetota bacterium
GTTTATTCCAGGTGTCGGGGCGATCAGCAGGGAACGAGGAGCAGGGCTTGAAACCGCTCGAGGCGATTGCAACCGCACCCCTCGCCGGGAATTTGGCTGCGGGTCAGCCGTTGCCCGAGGTGACGACCGACGTCCTGTTGGCGATTACGTTGAAGGCCCCGTTCAAGCTTGAGCTGATTGACAGGAACCGCCAACGGGTGGTGCATTGTGGTACGACGTACCCGGCTCCCTTTCTCGTGAAACGGGATGAAGGGTACCGTGGCCTAGTGCGGTTGGTCATGGCTGCGAAACAGTCACGACACCGGATGGGAATTACCGGTCCGATCCTGGAAGTTCCCGCAGACCAGGTAGAAGTCTTTTACCCTTGTTTCATGCCGGAATGGTTGTCGACGGACCGAACCACTCGCATGGTAGTTTATGGATACGGGGAAGTGGCGGACCCCACGGGTGCGATGCGTCATGTGGGCCTGTCTGCAGATGCCCGGGTTACGATGATCCTGGAAGGAGCGTTGCTCAAGGTGCGACATGAGATCGAGGAGATGCGTTGTCAGCCGGGAGTGCCATTTGAAGTGCCGGTGGAAATTGTTCGCTCCAGCCTGCTGTCGACGGAGGTCCAGGTGGACCTGGAGTTGCCAAAATCCTGGCAGGCCTGGGTGAGTTGTGATCCGGTGCGATTGGCGCCAGGCCAGACCCGTGCGGTCTTGAAAGTGGCTACGAAGCCGGAGTTTCCGTTGCGTGGTGCGGTGCCGGTCACGGTTCGAGCAACCGCCATGCAGGAGGGACGCTGGCTGGTGAAGTCGATCATGGATGTGAATATCGAATTCGAGTAGTGCGAGGTTCCATCCTGGATCCGACATCCTGGGGAGAGATTGCTGGTGTCCGAAGAGAATCTGCCTGAACAGGCGTTGACGGAATCCTCTCCCCCGACGCAGGAGCGTTACTGGTTACCGAGGATCATGGTCCTGGCTGGCGCGATCGTGTTTGGGATGGTTGGCCTGGAAGTCCTGCTGCAGCTTTTCTATAGCCCCCCGGCCAATATCCGTTTCAAGCAGGATTTGAAAGTCCTGAACGAGATGGGAATGAGTCAATCTGCAGCAGTCCTGGAAAACGATAATGAGTTGTTCTGGCGATTAAAGCCGAGCCTCAATATGCCCAAGGGAGAAGGTGCGTTTTATGGCCTGATTTCAAACAGCCAGGGATACCGTGAAGATCATGAAATCCCGATCGTGAAGCCAGCGGGGCAGACCCGTGTCCTGTTCTTGGGCGATTCCTGTACGTTTGGTTATGGTGTCGATTACAAGGATGCATTCGTGGAACGCAGCGAGGTCGAATTGCGCAAGCAATTTCCTGCACTGGACCTGGAATGCATCAATGCCGGGATTCCTGCCTATACGCTCTTCCAGGGGTGGCGGTTGTTGGAAACCGAGGGGTTTGAACTGGATCCGGACGTCATCGTGATGTGTTTTGGCGGTGCGGAACCAACGCACTGGGATAACATGAGCGACCTGGATCACTACGAGCACTGGTTGGCCAGCCGTCCGTCCGGATGGCTGCAATGGAGCCGTATTTGCCAGATCACGTCCCGAGCCATGGCGCCCCTGCCGATGATTCGAAAAAAAACGTGGAATCTACCGGGTATGACACCACGACTGGCACCCTATGAATTTCAACTGTTGCTCAATTCGGTTTGCGAACAGTCGTCCATTCGCGGGATTCCCGTGATCTTCCTGGTCTGGCCCTTCCGGGTCCAGGTGGATGGTACCGAGCCGGGTTATACCAAGTGGCAGGAAGTGGCACTGTCGATGATGCAACGCACAGATATTACCATCGTTGACCTGTCCGTTTATTTCCGTGAGGCAATTAAGGACCAGGATC
This sequence comes from Planctomycetota bacterium, assembly GCA_036124135.1. Classification (GTDB taxonomy): domain Bacteria; phylum Planctomycetota; class Planctomycetia; order Pirellulales; family Pirellulaceae; genus JAZADA01. The sequence continues at coordinate 1,876 of JAZADA010000526.1, forward strand.
CAGGTGACCTGTTTATTGACAGTGGACATACGACCGCGGAAGGCCATGCCGTGGTGGCCCGGGGAGTCGTGGAAGTCCTGGGCCGACAACTTCGCAGCAAGGATTAGCCGGTGGAGTGCCAATTCCCGGTCGGCAGTCATTGCTAGTTCAACTCGTAGACAAACGGGGATCCACCCGTGATGTTAATCGTGATCACGAGAATGATGCAAAGCAGGGCCAGTAATGCCAGCGGAATGATCCACCACCATTTCAGTTCCCAGAGGGTGCGCCGGAGTGAAGAGAAGGGCTTGTTCATTGGCAACTCCTAGTTTTCGGCGGGGGCCTCGTTAGCAGCCGGTGGATGAGAAAGCTGCTGGGTCACGTGTTTAAACAGTGCCTCGGCAAACACGCGGTGAGCAGTGGCATTGGGATGTGCGTCGCCCGGTGAAACCCACAGGTCCAGTGGATCAACGGCTGGTAATTGCGTGCGTGGATCGACCGTGGGAACATTCCCTTCTTGGGCAATCGTTTCAATCTTTCCCTGGATTTCCAGGAACGGGTAATCCTGCGGCGAGTGAAGCTCGGGGACCAGGAAGATGGTGAGGGCCATTTGTGCCTCCTGGCAGGTCGTGATCAGGTCTCGGATCGCCTGCTGGCAAGACTGCCAGGCAGGTTGATCGTCCTCGTAAAGCTTCCGGTAGTAGCTTAACCAGCTGGGGCCTGATTCCATCTTGCGGCCAAAGGCACCGATAAACGAGGAGGTGGCCACGTACAGGTACGAATGACGAGCCAGCCACCCACCCTTAGGACGAGGAATTGGTTCGGCATCGTTGATGTAGTAGCCCAGGATGACCATATCCGGTTCATATTGCACGCCGTATTGCTTGAAGTAAGCAACTTCCTGCACCGTGTTGTAGTTACCCACTCCAGTGTTGATCACTTCAAATCGCTGGTGACCGTCCGGTGGATTCTCGTTCAACATCTTCTCCAATACCTTGGCATAGGTATCCTCGTAGCGTGCTCCCCAGCCAAACGTCATGGAGTCACCCAGTAGCAGGATGCGATAGACCCCGTCTGGTTTCGTCGTCGTGAACTCGCGATCTCGCAATCGCTGGGAGTTGATGTTGACGTCAACTCCCATCAGCGTGGCACGGGTGTTGGGCTCATGTTCATGGCCAATGTCCGGGTTTTCATTTTGCCGCTTGATCAGCCTGGCATACTTCCACATCTCGAGACCGTAGTGCATGCCGATCCGATTGAACATCCAGCGGCAGGCAAACTCGCTCACGGTCAAGCCAATCGCCAGGGCAACCACGACGGTCAGTAGCTGGGCAAGTCGCTTCTTGGTCTTGGTGGGCTTGTTTGACATTCTTGCAATCGCCTGGATGACGGAGTTGAAAGCAACGCAACACCAGTGGCAGTGGGATACCATGCCGGCCAGCCGGAACTGCCTGAGCGCGAATTATAGTTATGGTGCTGGAACCCAGCAAGGCGAACCTGTCTCGCTCGATACTGCCGTGGTATCATAAGGCACGGATGGTTGTCGAAAGGTCTATTTCGACTTGTAAACTCTCGCAATGACAACAAGGTTTCATCATGATTGCGTCCCGAATGCTGAAGAGCTTTCAATTGCGTATCGCGATTCTCGTCACCCTGTTCGCAGTACCAGGTCCTGCCCAGGGAGTCGATGCGAATACCCAGCCCAACATCATCCTGATCATGACGGATGACCAGGGGTACTGGGATACCGGTGTGACCGGCAATCCACATATCGATACTCCGCACATGGATCGGCTTGCCCGTACGGGGATGCAATTCCAGCGGTACTACGTGGCACCCGTGTGTTCCCTGACGCGAGCAGGTGTCATGACGGGGCGGTACTCTCTCCGCACGGGCCTCTACAACACGCGTTTTGGCGGTGATACGCTGGGGATCAAGGAAATTACGGTTGCCCAGCTCATGAAAAAGGGAGGCTATCGTACGGGGCTGTTCGGCAAGTGGCACCTGGGGCAATACCGCGGATACCAGCCGCAGGAGCGTGGCTTCGACGAATTCTTTGGACATTACCACGGTCATATCGAGCGGTATGATTTTCCCGACCAGGTCTTTCACAACGGGAAACCGGTCGAGGCGCGGGGCTACGTCAGTGATGTGTTTACGGACGCTGCCATGGATTTCGTGGAAGCTACCGCTCGCAAGGGGAAAAACCCTTTCTTTTGCATGCTTAATTTTAATGCGCCCCATTCTCCCTGGGTACTCGACACGTCTCATTTTGGACAGCCCGAGGGGGACAAGTTGCTGGCCAAGTACCTCGAGCGCGGACTCCCGCTTCGCGAGGCCCGGATCTATGGAATGGTGGAACGGGTGGATACCAATATTGGCCGAGTCTTGAAGCGTATTGAAGACCTTGGCATCGAGAAAGAAACCCTTGTCATGTTCATGAGTGATAACGGTGGCGTCAGCAAGTTCTGGAAGGGAGGTATGCGAGGAAACAAGGGACAACCTTATGAAGGGGGTGTGCGGTCTCCCCTCTTTGCCCGTTGGCCTGGTGTCATCAAGGCAGGTAGTGTCGTGCAGGCCCAGGTCAGCCATATCGATTTACTGCCGACTTTTTGTCAACTGGCAGGAGTTGAGTTGCCGGCAGATCGCAAAATTGATGGCAAGAGTTTTGTTTCGATCCTGCGATCAGGAAAGGGTGAAACGCACCAGCGTTATGTCTACCATACCTGGGATCGGTATTTTCCGAACCCGGATAAACGCTGGGGGGTCAGTGACCAACGCTGGAAGTTGGCGACGTTAACACCCAAGGACGCCAAGCCAGATCCTGCCCGCTGGCAGTTGTTTGATCTGCAATCCGATCCGGGCGAACAGACCAACCTGGCCAAGGAACACCCGGAAGTAGTTTCCCGGTTGCGCAAGGCGTTTACCGACTGGTTTGCTGATGTTACGAAAGGCGTGGAATATCGTCCGATTGCCATCCCCGTGGGACATCCGGAAGAAGATCGGACGACCATTCAGCCCAGCTGGGCAACCTGGACGGGCAAGCAAGTGAAGTACACGTTTGACGGTTATGACTGGGATACGATTGATGGTTGGCGTGAACCGGGTGAAAAGGTCACCTGGCGATTGAATGTTCTGCAGCCCGGTCGTTATCTCATCCACCTGCGCTATGGCTGTCGCCCGCTCGACGCGGGAGGTGTTTTGCGAATCAGTTGCGGCCAGTCTTCCTTTGATTACAAGATCCGGGCCACCACGACGGCTGATCAGTTCGAGCGATTCAAGGCGGGTGAACTGGTGTTAAAAAAAGGAGAATCACTCCTCAAGGCCGAGGTGGTCTCCTCACGAGGTCGTGAGCTGATGCGTTTGAACCAGCTTTACTTCAAGAGAATCGACCCATGAAGGATCTCTCCCCAGAGGGTAGTGTGGATTGAATGGAGATGGCGAACTGATCGGAGACGGGTCTGGTGAAGGCAACAAGATTCCTGTTAACAGGGACCCCCTTACATGAGTGAAGAAATGGTCCGGAATGAAGAGGAGTCGGAAGAGGAACCAGGCGAAAAGGATAGGCAGGATAATTGATTTCTAGCCTGTTTGCAGTAGCACCAGGCGGTTGTAGAGCGTGTCCCAGCGACCGACCGAAACCGTCGTGTTCCAGGAATTGCCACGCCTCAGGTCGCGGACCTCGTCACTGCTCTCGTTAAGCGTGAATAGCTCCACGGCCTGTTCGCTCCCCGCGATGACACCGGTAATCGTGTAGCCATTCTTGTACTGGTCTCCGTCCTGGGAAGTAAACGTGGAAACCGAGCGTTCCACGTCAACCGTGACGGGAAATGATTTTCCCTGCATGCTCTCGATCAGTTGGGTCCGTTGGCTGTCCGTGTTGCCTGGATCGTTAAGTTGCGAGAGGAGTGCCACGATTGGTGATGCGGGCGTGACTGGTGTTGGAATGGGGGCTGCCGCTGCCGGTGAAGCGGGCTCAGCATCAGCAGTTACCGGGGGATTGGCTGTTGGCACGGGGGCAGCGTTGGATGAGCCTGTTGGAGCGGCTGCTGGTTGCCGACTTGTCTCGATGGGCTTTACCGAGTCAGGGTCGAGGAATTCAGCGGGGATGACCTCGAACTGTTCTTCTTCTTTCCAGTCCGGAATACCGGGGAGGTCGATGCGAATCTCGGTGGACCAGTTAATGTTGTTGCTGCCACTATGGAAACTGTAAGCGGTAATTTCTGGTAAGGGGACTTCAATTTCTCGATCGAAGGGTTTGCCAACACTGAGTACCCCTTCGGGTTCAATGGTGAGAGTTTCATCGTGGAGCGTGTGGGTGTGCGTGGTCGTGTTGGTACCACTACCGGAAACTGCGACTTCGTGGACCTTGAGCCTGGCCCGGATGCCGTTGATCCTGACATCGCGTTTGGGAGTGAATCGCAGGTGGGTTTTCCACGTGCCTCCCGGAGCATGGGTTTGTTCCGTGGTCTCCAGTTCCACGTCACCGAGTCGCTTGACAATCGCCTTGTCCTTGAGTTTCGCGTAGATATACATGGGCAGCAATATAGGGCCTAAAGCGACGATCATGGGAACCATGAAAAACCATGCCCACCAGGGTATGGAACCGTTTGACTCTGCGGAATCCTCCTCCAGGATGTTTGTGGCACGGGGGTTTTTTCCCGGTAGCACGATGTACTCGGTTTCCAGCTTGGGATCACGTGCCCAGGGAACGTCGACCTGGATCTTTACGAAGTGATCAATGTTGATGTAGTTTCCGTGATACGTAATTGGTTCCAGGTCGGCTTCAAAAGAGAAGGGGAAGGAAAAGGTTTCGCCGGCCACCAGCTGTGCATCGCTGGCAAGAATCTTCTCGTGGACCTCGCCAGTGTTCGTGTTGCCGCGTCCATGAGTTTTCCAGAAGTGGCTGAGCTTAATTCCCCGGCTGGTCAGGTTCTTGTTGACCACGACACGGGCCGTGCCGCTGACGGTATCGCCGCCGTGGTAAGTGGCATCGGAACGATCGAATTCAATCGTGATATCGCATTTGGACATGCTGGGATCTCATGGCTGGTAAGGTGAATATTTAATGAGACGCATTATGATATGATGGTAGGTAGCGTATGGTAGATCATGATCCGGGTAAAGCAGGGAGAATAGATGATGAAACGATGGATGAGTTTATATGCGGTGGTACTGACGCTGGTGGCCATGACGGCATTTGCTGTGGAAAAGGCCGAACCAGGAAAACACCTGTTCATCCTTTCCGGCCAGTCAAACATGGCAGGGATGAATCCCAAGATTTCCTTTACGCCGACCGTGGTCGCGGCTTTTGGCAAGGAAAACGTGATCGTCGTCAAGAGTGCCCAGGGCGGCCAGCCGATTCGCAAGTGGTACAAGGAATGGACTGATGCCGATGGGAAGAAACCAACGTCGTCCGGCGAACGGTATGAGATCCTGATGAAGCAGGTTAACGCAGCCATCAAGGGACAGGCAATCAAGACCGTGACCTTTGTCTGGATGCAGGGTGAACGGGATGCTCGTGAAGGGCATGGCAAGGTGTACGAAGCCAGCCTGAACGGTTTACTAGGTCAACTTGCTGGAGATTTGAAGCGCAAGGATATTAACTTTGTCATTGGCCGGCTGAGCGATTTTGGAGTGAAGGAGAAGGGGCCACGCAGTTGGAAGTTGATTCGCGAGGTGCAGGTAAAGGTGGCAGATGGTTCGCCACGAGGCGCCTGGGTCGATACCGATGACCTTAATGACGGGCTTAATAAAAAGGGGAAGGAGATCAAGAACGATCTACACTACAGCGTGAAGGGGTATGAACTACTGGGGAAACGGTTTGCTGAAAAGGCGATCGCCCTGATCAAGAAACATACTGGCTAGATCCCCGAAACGTTACAGTTTGCCGTCCAACACCCCTCTTTGGGGGCATGTGGTCAGGATGGTCCGGTCGGAGAGCCGATAGAATGAAATAGCATAATTAAGTGATTTTCAGTAAGATACGCATAAGTGAAAATGAGTTTGTTAATGCATTTAATCACATGAGGTGAGCTATGTTCTCCATCTTGGAATCCAGCAAGTCCGCCAGTTACTGTGACGGTATTTCACGTCGGAACTTTCTCAAGATCGGAGCCATGGCAGGTGGTGGATTGACGCTTGCTGACCTGTACCGTGCCGAGGCGGCCGGCGGAGTGGGGTCATCGCATAAAGCCCTGATTAACATTCACCTGTCCGGGGGACCTTCCCACCAGGATACGTTTGATCTCAAGCCAGATGCAGCGGCCGAATTCCGAGGCGAGTTTGTGCCGATCCAGACGAATGTTTCCGGGCTGGATATTTGTGAACACTTTCCCAAGCTATCCAGGCATGGCGACAAGTTTGCTGTTGTTAGGTCGCTCGTTGGTAATATCGCTGACCATAGCGACCATCACACGCAAACAGGCTTTGATCGCAAGAGCCTGACAGGGATCGGTGGACGTCCCTCGATTGGTAGCGTGGCAGCGCACCTGCTGGGCAGCGTTGACGGTGCTCCACCCTTTGTCGGTTACAACGGAAGCTGGCCAGGTTACCTGGGCGCGGTCTACAAGCCTTACAAGCCCCAGGGCGGCAACCTGCGGCTCAGCAAGAACATGACCAGTGATCGCCTGGCTTCACGGACTTCACTCCTCAGCGAACTGGATATCCTTAAGCGTGAGGCAGACAATTCCGGGCAAATGGATGCACTCGATTCCTACACGCAGCAGGCCGTGGATGTCGTGACGTCCGGGCGTGTCGCTGACGCCCTGGATCTCGCGAAAGAAGATCCCAAGGTTCGCGAGATGTATGGTAAGGATGGTGATTCCTTCCTGAGAGCCCGTCGTCTCGTGGAAGCGGGTGTACGAGTGGTTGGTTTTAACTGGGGTGGTTGGGATACCCATGGCAGCAACTTTATCACGCTCAAGAAGCAACTTCCCAAGCTGGACGTGGCACTGAGCGGACTGTTCGAGGACCTGTACCAGCGGGGGATGGACCAGGATACTACGGTCATTGTCTGGGGTGAGTTTGGACGGACGCCACGCATTAATAATAACAAGGCAGGACGTGATCACTGGTACGGCGTATCCATGTGCGTCATGGCCGGTGGTGGTATGAAAACAGGCCAGGTCGTGGGTAAATCAACCAAGAATGCTGAGCGACCGCTGGAACGACCGATCCATCATCAGCAGGTGTTCGCCACTCTCTACCACAACCTGGGTATCGACGTGGGTACGACCCAGTTGATTGATCCCTCGGGTCGCCCCCAGTACCTGGTCGAGCATCGCGAGCCGATCACGGAACTGATCTAGAACAGGCTGTTTTCGTAAAGCCTGCTTGCTGCCAGGTCCCTGCGAATTTATCGGTCTTTACTCGAGGCCTTGCCTGCGGTACGCTTCTCGCCCCCTTGGGAACGCTGGTTTGCGTTGCTTTCCTTGCGATTCGCTACCTCACATCAATTCAAAGGTTTGCATGATGCACATCCTTTCCTGGCGGCATTCCGCCCTGCTCTTGTTGTGTCTTTTCCTGGTATCCAGCTCCACGGGGTGCTCGGTGATGATGGCGGCCAGGGCCCCTGGCAAAAAGAACCTGGCGGTATTGACGCCCGGTGTTCCTCGCGCGAGGGTGATTGCGGAACTCGGGGCACCCTTGGAGACGTCGCGGGATGCCGAGCAGAAACAGGATATCTTTGCTTTCAAGCAGGGTTATTCCACGCCAACCCGCGTTGGACGCGCAGGAATCCATGCCTTGGCTGACCTGGCGACGTTTGGGATCTGGGAAGTTGCCGGGACTCCCCTGGAAGGTGCCCTGGAGGGCGAGGATGTCAGGGCGGAAGTTCGCTATGATCCCCAGCAGTACGTGCAACGCGTGGAGTATTTCTCGGGAGCTCACCTGGCCCGCGGAGGTCCCACGCTGGCGCCCTGGCTACGCAGTCGCTCGACACAACAAACGGGTATCGTGGAGGCGACGCAAGAAGCAGTAACCCCTGCCGTGAGCACCGACATCCAGCAGCCCACGGCCGTCAAGAACAGCCTGCTGCGCTGATCTTCAGCGGATCAAATGGTTAATCGCCAGTTAACGTAGATAGCGTTTCATTCACTGCTGGCGTAACGGTTCTCCGTACGCTTTAATGGATGCGTAACGACTCACCATCCGCACCTCTCACAGGATGATTGGCAACGTGAAAAATCTATCTCTGCTGGTGGCATCTCTCTTGCTCCTCGTGGCGAGGAGTGGTTGGACCCAGCCACCCGTGTCGGAAAAAAACGACAAGGAGTGGGCCCGGTCCCCCTTGAAGATTCCCTTTCAGAACGACAGTCACTGGAACGATAGTCGTTGGCAGCAGACCGATGTGGGACCCTTCCTGACGGCCTCGATCGTCGCTCCCCAGGGAGCGACACTCAAGGGGATTGCTATTCGCGTGGGCGATCGCCAGCAAGCAGCGGTATGCTTCGATACAGCCAGGTTGCGAATCAGTGCAGGCTGGACAGGTGATTTCCTGCGACTGGGGGCGCGGCGGTTTGGTTTGATCGATCGCCCGGTGGTTGCTGGCAAGCTGGCTTTCAGTACCCCACGCATCGCGGGTTGGGCCAAGGGGGAGCGGTTTCAGCCAGAGCCTGCAGAAACGACTGACCTGGAAGTAGAAAAGGGGTATGCCGCAGCTGGCAGTACCGTCGTGCACCTGCCCCGGGACTGGGCTGCTTACCAGGGACTCTATACCAGCGGCCAACGCATTGTCCTTTCTTACTCGGTCGGAAAGACGGCTGTTTTGGAATCGCCCTGGTACGTGGAAACCAAGCAGGACCGCGCCTTTGTTCGTTCGTTGGAAATTGGCCCGGCTGCCGAGACGCTACGGATGTGGATAGCGGACCCTAAAACCCAGGTTAAGGTCCTGGGATCTTCGTTGGCGACACTCGATAAGGCCCCCGATGGCTCACCCTTGCTGATCGTGGCACCACGTGACAAGACAATTCGCGTGAAACTATTGTTAACGAGCCAGGGGACGGAAGCGGGGGGCGTCGAGGCATTGGCTCAACTGTCGGGGGATGTCGAGGACCTTGCTCGGATGATTCAGCAGGACACGCCTCGCTGGCCTCGCGAACTGGAGACGGTGGGAGCCACGACGGAAACGGGTGGGCCGTACGTGATTGATACCCTGACGATTCCCTTTGAAAATCCTTACACGGCTCTCTTTTTTACCGCGGGACAGGACTTTTTTTCAAACAGGAAGGCCGCGGTCTGTACGGCCCATGGTGATGTCTGGGTGGTTTCCGGGATTGACCGGCATTTGAAGAAGCTGCGCTGGCGGCGTTATGCAACGGGCTTGTTCCAACCGCTGGGTCTTAAGATCGTGGCGGACAAGGTGTACGTGATCGGCCGAGATCAGATTACCCGGTTGCATGATCGTAACGGAGACGGCGAGGCGGACTTTTACGAGAACTTTAATAACGATCTGTTCGTCAGTCACAGGCAGCATGATTACGTGACCTGTCTCGATACCGATCCGCAGGGGAATTTCTATTTTATACATGCCAAGACAGGCGTCATGCGTGTGTCCGCGGATGGGTCCACCATGACGACGGTGGGTGACGGATTCCGTAATCCCAACGGGATGGCCGTGGGGCCCCAGGGAACGATCACGGCTTCGCCCCAGCAGGGGACCTGGACTCCGGAATCGAGTATTTTTGTCGTCAAGAAGGGCGGCTATTATGGATTCGGTGGTCCCCGCGTGACGAAAGATCGTCCGACCGGTTGGGACTTGCCAATGTGTTTCGTCCCGCGCGCAATGGATAACAGTGGTGGCGCCCAGGTCTGGGTAGAAGGGAATCGCTGGGGACCACTGGAGGGGAAGATGTTGCATCTTTCCTATGGGCAATGCCGGCTGTTACTTACCCTGATGGAAAATGTCGATGGCCAGTACCAGGGAGGTAGTATCGAGTTTCCCACCGCACCGGCTGACTTTGAGTCGGGCATTATGCGAGGCCGTTTTAATCCACATGATGGGCAACTTTATGTCACGGGACTGCGTGGCTGGCAAACACGAGCTGTTCGAGACGGATGTTTTCAGCGTCTCCGCTACACGGGTGGCCCCGTTTACTTACCGACGGGTGTGAAGACTTATCAAAATGGAATCAAGGTGACGTTCGCGGAACCACTGGATTCCGAAATGGCAGAGAATCCCGGGAATTATTTTGTTGAACAATGGAATTATCTCTGGTCGGCCACCTACGGTTCGCCGGATTACTCCGTCGCCAATCCCAAGCAGCAGGGGAGGGACGAGGTTTCCGTGGTTTCGGCCACGTTGCTTGACGATGGCCATGCCGTCTTCCTGGAAATGCCAAACAGGCACCCGGTGAACCAGATCAGCATTAGTTGGTTATTACGCTCAACAGGTGGTGAAGCCATTCGAGGTCGCTTTGCCCATACCATCAATTCAGCGCCGTCCGAAAAGTTTCCCGCCGAGAGAATCGTACGACGCCCGCGGCCACAACCGATCGAACCTGCTGTGGCAGAACGCCTGAAACCAGGGTTGCGATGTGAGTTTCGCAGCCAGGCAAGTGGCGAAACCGATGTGCGTATTTCACGCATGATGGCGATTTACCAGGATACGTCCAGTACTCCCACGCCGTTTCTTTCCCCCGGGCCTTTCTCCATAACGACGACCGGTACGCTGCGGATCCCGCTGAGTGGCTTTTACCAGTTTAAGGTGACAGGCAACGGGCGGATGCAGGCCTGGATTAATGATGTCCCGATTTTGAATCAACCCAAAGATGCTGAGACCGAGGAGCCCGTCTTGCTGCACAAGGGACATAATCGCCTGCGTGTGCAATATGCCAGTGCGGCTACTGGCCTGACACGGACACGTCTCTGGTGGAAGGGATTCAAGTTTGACTGGGAGCCGGTTCCCGCAGATGTTTTTTTTCACGACCCGTCTCACGCTGGTTTGACAGCGTCCAATCAGCGCCGCCAGGGACGCCAGTTAGTGGCGGACCATCATTGCGCGCGTTGCCATCAGACGAAAGGTTCCCCGGCTGGAATGCTGGAAATGAACCTGTCTCCACCCGACTTGCAGGCCGCGGGCAGTCGCTTCGAACAAAGTTGGCTACAGCAATGGTTGCTGCAGCCACGGAAGCTGAATCCAGGCAGCCACATGCCAAGCCTGCTGGGCCAGGGACCGCAAGCACGCCAGGACGCTGCTGACTTGAGCGTTTACCTGGCCGGGCAGCAAGCGAGCCCGCAAGAACCGGGCTCTCCACCAGGAGATAAAAATACCGGGTTGGTGAATGGAGAACAGCTGTTCCAAA